>JAJZSH010000080.1 GCA_021822005.1 Deltaproteobacteria bacterium
CTTTCACCATGATTACAGCTCGTTCTCGATGGCCTCGACAAGGCGCTGGTCAACCGCATAGCCGAGCTCTTTCGCCTTGGCCAGCGATTTTTGGGCCGCCTGGAAATCCTGGTTGTAATAGAGCGCTACGGCAAGATTGTTGTGGGCCATGGGGAAATCCGGTTCAAGTTTCACCGCTTCCTTGGCGGCCTTGACCGCAAGCGCGAAATTGCCGGCCATGACCTGGGCCGAGGCCAGGTTGATCCAGGCCATGTGCATTTTCGGATCGTTCATCGTGGCCAGGGTATAGGCAGCGATGGCTTTGCCGCTCTCGCCCTTCTGTTGCCAGATCAGGCCGATGTTGTTGTGGGGCTGGGCCAGGGCCGGATTGACCTGCACCGCCGCCTGGTTGGCGGCCAGCGCCTTGTCCAGCTCGCCCTGTTCAAAATGCATGGCCCCGATGTTGATAAGGGCCTCCACGGCCTGGGGGTCTATCTCCAGGCATCTTTCGAGCTTGCGCATGGCATCGTTTGTTCTTCCGGCCTTGCGGTAGACCAGGGCCAGATGGTGGTGGGCCACGATATTGTCCGGGAGTTCAATGCATTTTTGTTCCAGTTCTTCAATGATCCTGGTCAGATCTTCCTGCTGGGCAGACATGGGGCGTCCTCATCCTTACAAAATGGTTGAAAATCGTAAGCCGTTGTAACAAAATAATCATGCCATTTAAATGGCAAAAACGGCAGCAGCGTTAGCGGCGTAAGGAGCCGTAACGGAGCAGCGCCGCTTACGCTGCTGCTAACGGCGATGGTTATTCCGTAACGGCTCCCAAATCCGCTTTGTAATCTCGCGAGAAAAGCAGATGGCGTTTCAGAAAAAAAAAGACCCGGCGCGGTAAGCATCGGCAAACAGCCAAAGTGCGAAATATATAAGCATGGCCGCGGCGGTGTGCAAGTGGGCCAAGGTACCATATGGCGAAAACTTCGTCAAAATCTTTGCCGGTCTCGGTTGTAGTCGCAGCTGGGCTGCCGCAACCGCTTGACAGAGGAAGCCCCAGATGGTTTTCTGTGCGCGGGATGATCAGGATGCGAAGTAATGATGACTACGGGAGGGAAGGGCTTGGCCGCGGATCAAGGATGTTCAGCAAAAGGCCTGGTGGTGGCCGGACTGGGAGGCGGCTCGGGGAAAAGCGTGGTCGCGGTGGGACTGGCTGCGGCCTTTGCCGGGCAGGGGCGGCAGGTCGTGCCTTTCAAAAAGGGGCCGGACTATATTGACGCAGGCTGGCTGGCCCTGGCCGCCGGGTATCCCTGCTACAATCTTGACCCCTATCTCATGACCCCGGAAGCGCTCGGCCATTCCTTCCGCACCCATGTGCACGGACGGGAGCTGGTCGTCATCGAGGGCAACCGAGGGCTTTATGACGGGGTTGATGCCGAGGGAACCTTCAGCACGGCCGAGCTTGCCAAGACCCTGGGCCTGCCGGTGCTGCTGGTGGTTGACTGCACCAAGACCACCCGCACCGTGGCGGCCCTGGTGCTGGGCTGCCAGCGGTTTGATCCGGAGGTGAAAATCGGCGGGGTGATTTTAAACCGGGTGGGTACACCCCGGCACGAGGCCCTTGTCCGGCAGGCGGTGGAACAGTATACCGGTATCCCGGTCCTGGGCGCTCTGCCCCGTTCCAAAGAGGACGCCTTCCCGCAGCGGCATCTGGGGATAACCCCCTGCCCGGAACATGCGGGAGCCGATGCGGCGGTGCAGGCCCTGGCCGGGAAGGCGGCGCGCTATCTTGACCTTGCCGGAATAGAAAAGATGATGGCCCCCTGCGCCAGCGAGCCGGAAGCGCGGCGCCCGGAGCTGAAGGGGGCGGAAGATCCGGTGCGGATCGGCATCCTCAAGGATGCGGCCTTTCAGTTCTACTATGCGGAAAACCTGGCGGCGCTGGCCCGGTGCGGCGCCCATCTGGTGGAAATCAATGCCCTGACCGCCACGGAGCTGCCGGTGCTCGATGGCCTCTATATCGGCGGGGGCTTTCCGGAAACCAGCGCCCGTGCGCTTTCCGCCAATGTTTCCTTCAGGGCCTCCCTGAAAAGAGCAGCCGAAGCCGGGCTGCCCATCTACGCGGAGTGTGGCGGCCTGATCTATCTTGGCGAAAGCATGGTGCTTGCCGATGAGGTCTTCCCCCTGGTGGGTCTTTTTCCGGTGCGGTTCGGCCTGAAGAAAAGGCCACAGGCCCACGGCTATACGGTGCTCAAGGTCGAGGGACGAAATCCCTATTACCCCGAAGGGACCGAGATCAAGGGGCACGAATTCCGCTACAGCCGGGTGGAGGAGTGGGACGGGGAGGGTGTCCGGCTTGCCCTGCGGATGGAGCGGGGGGTGGGGTTTGCCGATGGCCGGGATGGCCTGGTGTTCAAGAACGTCCTGGCGCTGTACACCCATGTCCACGCGCTGGGCATGACATCCTGGGCTCCGGCCCTGGTCGCCAGGGCGCGGGAGTATCGTGCGGCGCAGGGTTGAGGCATGTGCCGCCCTGTGTTGACAAGCGCCTCGATGACAGCCATGCTGGAGCTGTGTCTGGCCGCAGGTGGAATTCTTGTAAAAAAAACGGGATGTGCAGCAAATAGCCTGATACCGCCACTGCTGGCTGGGGGGCCATGGCGATCTTCAGCCGGTAAGCGGCACGGGCCTGGTCAGTGACTGGTGTAAATGCCGAGAACCTTGGCCTCGATCTTCATCCTGGTGGCGCCATCAGGCATCGGATCCTGCCAGTGGATGAACTGGGTCACCACCCTGGCAAAGGCCCCGTTGTCCTGCTTGCACGCATCGCAGATGCTTTCTGCTTCGTCCCGGTAGATGACCACCTTGCTGGCGGGTTCCCCCTTGCAGTCAACCGCCGCCATTTTCCGGCAGCCGCATTCCAGCCGGATAACCGCCACCCCGATCCCGTCGGGACTTCCTTCCAGGATGCCGGCAATCATGGCCTCTTCATTTTTCCGGGCCTTGAGTTCCGGGCCTGCCGTGGTCTTTTTCTTGATTTTTGGTGTGCTGCTCATACAATGGGCCTTTTCCGGACAGTTTGAGAATAATACAGGTGAAACGCCTGCAAAAAACAACGGCTGGTATCCTAAAAGATCAGAGCAAACCGGTCAACCTGAATCGTCTTTTTCCCTCGTGCTGTCCCAGATTGTGGCGGGGATTCTTTTTTATTGACAAAAAAATGTCGGTGCATTAGAGGAAGGGGAAATTTGTGTCTTTTTCCGGAAGCAATGGGTTCGATATTCTGTCCGTTGTGTGGCAGTACGATCTTGGTTATCATTTTTTTTAACTTTATATGGAGGGAATACTATGTGGCAGATTGACGTTGACAAGGATAAGTGCGCCGGTGATGCAGAGTGCGTAAACGCTTGCCCCGCACAGGTGTTTGAGATGGTTGACGGCAAGGCCGAACCTGTGAATGCCGACGAATGCCTTGGCTGTGAAACCTGTGTAGAGGTTTGCCCCGAGGGTGCAATCGTCGTCACCGAGGTGTAATGTAGAACTTGCAGAACATTTGCTGAAGTGTGTAGTGCCATGTAACGTTTTTAATTTCGCATCCCCTCCCTTGACGGGAGGGGGTTAGGGGGAGGGTGAAGCAACATTGGGCGTCTACATGACGACTCCCCCCCACCCTAACCCTCCCCTGCAAGGGGGGAGGGACTATTTTGAGTGTTACAAGGTAGTAGGCCTATTCCCACGATTGGGGATAGGCCTATTTATTTGCATGCGATGGACGGGTTCGTTATGGTGTGGCAGATTCGGAGGGGGAAAGCATGAGCTGGTTGGCGCGTTTGAAGCCGGGGGCGAGCACCAGCACCAATCTTCTGGTTGCCGCCCTGATGTGGAGTTTCATCGGCCTGTACCTGATGGTGCGGGGCTACCTCCTGCCCGAGGCTCTGCCCGGGGTATTTCTGGGGCTGGCCCTGGGGCTTGGCACGGTGAAGGCGTTTTGGGTTATTGAGCAGGCGGCCCGGAAGAATATCGCCCGGATTGTGGCGCGCCCGGATGGGATGTGTCTTGGCGGGGTCTACTCCTGGGGGATGTGGGGGATTGTTGTCTGCATGATGCTTGGCGGTCGCCTGTTGCGCAATTCCGCCGTGCCTCCCCTGGCGCTCAGTGTTATATATGTTGCTGTCGGATGGTCTCTTCTTTTGTCGAGCAGGCTCATCTGGCAGGAGTGGAACGCGCGAAAGGCTGATGGGCTCGCAAAAAAATAAAAAGGTCAGCGGATGGGCTTGACCCATCGGCGCAGGTCCGTAACATAGGTAAGCGAGTCCGCGAGACTCCGAAATCAAAGAGTTACAGCAGCGAAGCGGCGAAGTAATAACCGTCGCCGGTCGCTTTCGCTTCCTGCTGTAATCGCGGCTTTTTGAAGTCTTGCGCTTATCTGCGATTGCAACAAAGCCTCTGCGCTGAAAGAACGGGTTGCTTGGTATGGGAACACCTTCCTGGAATAGAGTGGAGGTTGATCGTGCCGCCCTGCGCCATAATTTCCGGCAGGTGCGAAAACTGGTCGGCTTAGGCGTGGGCATTCTGGCAGTGGTCAAGGCCGACGCCTATGGGCATGGCCTTGTCCCGGCGGCCCGGGCCTTTGCCGAGGCAGGAGCCACGGCCTTTGGCGTGGCCGAGGTCGAAGAGGGGGTGCGGCTGCGTCAGGCCGGGATAACCGGGCAGATCGTGGTCATGCTCGGGGTTGACCGGCATGGGGCGGCGGAGGCGGTGGCCCATGATCTCACCCCCGTGGTCTATACCCTGGAAGCAGTGGAGGCTCTTGCCGCGCAGGCGGCAAAGGGTGGTTGCCGGAAAGGGGTGCAGATCAAGGTCGATATCGGCATGGGGCGTCTTGGTCTTCTCCCCCACGAGCTTGCGCCGTTCCTGGCCGCCTTGCGCCGGTTTCCCAGTCTCTATCTCTCCGGGATCGCAAGCCATTTTCCCAAGGCCGATGTGGAAGGCGACACCATCACGGAAGAGCAGTATGGACTGTTTCAGGAGCTGTTGAGCCGGGTGCAAGATGCCGGGGAGGGGCCGATCAACCATATTGCCAATTCTGCCACCCTGTTGCGGTACCCCCGGATGCGCTGTGACCTGGTGCGTCCGGGTATTTCCCTCTATGGCTGTTATCCGGCGGACTGGCTGCACCGGGCTTCCGCCCTGGACCTGCGGCCGGTCATGCGTTTTGCGACCACGGTGCTTCAGGTCAAGGAGGTCCCGGCGGGCCAGGGGATCAGCTATGGGCATCGGTATGTGACCGGGCGGCCCACCAGGCTGGCGGTCCTGCCGGTGGGGTATGCTGACGGCTATCTGCGGAGGATGGCCGGCAGGGCCGAGGTGTTACTGGCCGGGCGGCGGGCCCCGGTTCGTGGTATGATCTGCATGAATGCCTGCATGGCCGATGTGACGGAGATCCCCGGGGTCAAGGCCGGGGATGAAGCGGTGCTGCTTGGGTGTCAGGGGGCGGGGGAAATCAGGGCCGAGGAGATCGCCCGCTGGTCCGAGACCATCAACTATGAGATTCTCTGTCTTTTCGGTTCCTGCAACCGGCAGGTTTACCGTGACAGTGAAGAGCCGGGAACACAGCCTGTTTGCTGAAATTTTTTTTGGATTAGAAATGCGATGATCAAGACACGCCTGAAGACATTGATAGACCACTGCTTCACCCAGGGGGTCGAGGCCGGGTTCTGGTCCGCCGCTGCGGCGGGGGCTTATTCCCTGGACGAACCCAAGCACGCGGGCCAGGGTGATCTGGCCACCAATCTGGCCATGGTGGTGGCAGGGAAAGACCAGAAGAACCCCAGGGCCATTGCGGCGCAGCTGGTGGAGATGCTTGCCCTCCATACCGATCTGCTGGACAGGGTGGAGATCGCCGGGCCGGGCTTTGTCAATTGTTACATCAACAAGACCGTCTGGCTGTCCGTGCTGCCCGAGGTCTGCGCCCAGGACGCGGCCTTTGGCCGAAGTAAAATCGGGCAGGGCAAGAAAGTGCTGGTCGAGTTTGTCAGCGCCAACCCCACCGGCCCTTTGAGCGTCGGGCACGGGCGGCAGGCGGTTCTGGGGGACGCCATCGCCGGTCTGCTTGTCGCCACCGGCCATCAGGTAACCAGGGAGTATTATTACAACGATGCCGGGCGGCAGATGCGGGTGCTGGGCGAATCCACCCGGGCCCGGTATCTTGAAGCGCTGGGTCTGCCCTTCACCTTTCCGGAAGACGGTTATCAGGGCCAGTATATCCGGGATATTGCTCAAGCGCTCATCGAGGAGCAGGGCGAGTCCCTCAAGGATGAGCCCGAGGTCGCGCCGTTCAAGAACAAGGCCGAGCAGGTTATCTTTGCCGACATCAACGGTACCCTGCACCGCCTTGGCATTGTCTTTGACAACTACTACAACGAACATTCCCTCTATGAAAACGGCCTGGTTGATGATGTGGTCGCCTCCCTGCGGGAAAAGGGGCTGGCCTACGATCAGGACGGCGCGGTCTGGTTCAAGGGCACCGAGTTTGGCCTGCCCCAGGACCGGGTGATCATCAAATCCACCGGCGAGCCGACCTACCGGCTGCCGGACATGGCCTATCACCGGGAGAAATTCCGCCGCGGTTTTGACTGGATGGTCGATATCTTCGGTTCCGACCATATCGCCACGGTGCCGGATGTGCTGGCCGGGGTCAAGGCCCTGGGCTATGATCCGGCCAAGGTGACCGTGGTCCTGCACCAGTTTGTCACCCTGCTGCGCGATGGGCAGCAGGTGAAGATGTCCACCCGCAAGGCCAATTTCGTCACGGTGGACGAGCTGCTCGATGAGGTCGGCCCGGATGTGGCCCGCTTCTTTTTTCTCATGCGCAAGGCGGACAGCCAGCTGGAGTTTGATCTGGATCTGGCCACCAAGACCAGCCAGGAAAACCCGGTCTACTATGTCCAGTACGCCCATGCCCGATTGCACAGCATCCGCAGGCAGGCCGAGGCCAAGGGCATTGCCCTGGGGAGCTTGGAGGATGCGCCGCTCGGTAGACTCATCCTGGATGACGAGACCCAGCTGCTCAAGGCCATGGCCGCCTTTCCTGCTCTGGTGCAGGGAGCGGCCCTTGATCTGGCCCCGCACCGGCTGGTTTTTTTTCTCCAGGATATTGCCGGGCAGTTCCACAGCTACTACAATAAGCACCGGATTGTTTCCGAGGATGAGGAATTGAGCCGGGCCCGTCTCTGGCTGGCCATGGGGTTGCGGGTTGTCTTGCGAAATGGCCTTGCCCTGATTGGGGTGAGCGCCCCGGAATCCATGTAGGGCACTGGGGCATGTCCTGTAATGATCAGCATGAGGAGGCGTTGCCCGGTGTTTCCCGGCAACGGATAATCTGGGTATGACCGCATTGAAACAGAAAGGCAGATTTGTTATCCGTTTTGAGCTGGGCCTGTTGGGGATGTTCAGCCTGACCCTGGTCACCGGCTGCATCTTTTTCTGGATGTTCATTATCGGCATCTGGGCCGGGCAGACCATCCTCCAGCCGACCCCGGGAGAGAAAAAGTCCCCGCTGGCAAAGCTTGCCGGGGCGTTGCAGCCGGGAAATCACGCCGCCCTTGAGCCCGTCGCCTCTTCCGGGCAAAAGAAAGATGTGGCGCCGGAACCCGGGGCGCCGCCGGAATCGGGCCCCGCTGCCGAAACGGAATGGGCCGAGGCCGAGCCTTCTTTCTTTGCCCTGCAGGTTTCCGCTGTGCGTGACCAGGACCGGGCGCAACAGGATGTGGCCCAGTGGCGGGGACGAGGCTATGAGGCTTTTTCCGTGCCGCCGGAGGACAAGGATGATCCGTTTATCCGGATCTATGTGGGCAAGTTCGACAAGCTGGCCGATGCCAATCAGCTCATTGCCAAGCTGGAAAAAGAGGAAAAGGTCAAGGCCTACATCGCCCTGCTGCCTGCTTCCCGGCTCCAGGCCCCCTGATTCTTTTTTGGGAAATCTTTTTCTTTGCGGGCGGTTATGGTAGAACGAACGGGTTCCGTCCAGCCGGGCGGGCTTGAAAAATGAGAGAGACCGTCATGATTCGTGATGCCAGAATGGACGATGTGAAGGTGATGTATACCCTGTTGCAGCATTTTGCCAACAAGGGTCTGCTCCTGGGCCGTTCCTTGAGTTCCCTCTATGACCAGCTGCGGGATTTCAAGGTCTTTGTCAAGGACGGGGCGGATGATTCCCCGGCCGGGCAGATTCTCGGTATCTGCGCCCTGCATGTCTGCTGGGAAAACCTGGCGGAGATCCGTTCCCTGGCGGTGGTGGAAGAAGCCCAGGGCCAGGGGCTTGGCCGGCAGCTGGTCGAGGCCTGTCTGGCCGAGGCCGATCATTTCGGAATTACCAGGGTCTTTACCCTGACCTATCAGCCCGCTTTTTTTGAGCGGCTTAAGTTCAGGCCCATCGATAAGAACGAGCTCCCCCACAAGGTGTGGAGTGATTGTATCCAATGTCCGAAATTCCCGGATTGCAACGAAGAAGCCTTGGTCTGGGAAAAATAGGAAAAGATGATCGTGCCGGGGTGTGCCTTGCGGCATGTGCCGGCGGCGTTGACCTCCTGGAGTGGAAATATGGTCGGTTCTGTTTTGAAAAAGATTTTTGGCAGTAAAAACGAACGGGTTCTCAAAAGCATTCAACCGCTGGTGGCGGCGATCAATCAGCTGGAGCCCGAGATCAAAAAGCTCGATGACGCCTCTCTTGCGGCGAGGACCGGGCTCTTCCGGGAGCGGCTCGCCGCCGGGGCAACCCTGGACAGTCTGTTGCCCGAGGCCTTTGCCGTCTGCCGGGAGGCGGGCTGGCGGGTTCTGGAAATGCGTCATTTTGACGTGCAGCTCATCGGCGGCATGATCCTCCATCAGGGCAAGATCGCCGAGATGAAAACCGGTGAGGGAAAAACCCTGGCCGCCACGCTGGCGGTATATCTCAATGCCCTCACCGGTCGCGGGGTGCATGTGGTCACGGTCAATGATTATCTGGCCCGGCGCGATGCCGAATGGATGGGCAAGCTCTACCGCTTTCTCGGGCTTTCCGTTGGTTCCATCCTGCATGAGATGGATGACACGGCCCGCCGGGAGGCCTATGCCTGCGACATTACCTACGGGACCAACAACGAGTTCGGCTTTGATTATCTGCGCGACAACATGAAGTTTGACCTCAAGGATTTCTGTCAGCGCGAGTTCAACTACGCCATTGTCGATGAGGTGGACTCCATCCTCATTGATGAGGCAAGAACCCCCCTGATCATCTCCGGGCCGGCGGAGATGTCCACCGAGCTCTACGAGCGGGCGGACCGGATCATCCCCAACTTCAAGGCCGACGAGCATTACACCCTGGATGAAAAGGCCAGATCGGTCGCGCTCACCGAGGAGGGGGTGGCCCTGGGCGAGAAGCTCGTCGGGGTGGACAACCTCTACGATCCCCGGAATATCGAGTGGCTGCATCACCTGAACCAGGCCTTGAAGGCCAATGTGCTCTTCAAGCGGGATGTGGATTATCTGGTGCGGGACGGTCAGGTGGTGATCGTGGACGAGTTCACGGGCCGGGCCATGCAGGGCCGCCGTTTCAGTGATGGTCTGCACCAGGCCCTGGAGGCCAAGGAGCGGGTCAAGGTGGAGCGGGAGAATCAGACCCTTGCCTCCATCACCTTCCAGAATTATTTCCGCATGTATGAAAAGCTGGCCGGCATGACCGGCACTGCGGACACCGAGGCAGCGGAATTCAAGAAGATCTACAATCTCGACGTGGTGGTCATTCCCACCCACAACAACATGATCCGCAGGGATTATGCCGATGTCATCTATAAAAACGCCAAGGCCAAGGATCGCGCCATTATCCTGGAGATCCAGGAACTGCACAAAAAGGGCCAGCCCGTGCTGGTCGGCACCATCAGCATTGATGTTTCCGAGAAGATCTCCGCCATGCTTAAAAAAGTGGGCGTGCCCCACGCGGTGCTCAACGCCAAGCAGCATGAGAAGGAGGCCGAGATCGTCGCCGATGCCGGGCAGAAAGGAAAGGTGACCATTGCCACCAACATGGCGGGTCGCGGCACTGACATCAAATTGGGCGAAGGCGTGGTTGAGCTGGGCGGCCTGCATATCCTGGGCACCAGCCGCCATGAGAGCCGCCGGATCGACAACCAGCTGCGCGGTCGCTCCGGCCGCCAGGGCGATCCCGGCTCCTCCCGCTTCTACCTCTCCCTTGAGGACGACCTGTTGCGGATCTTCGGCTCCGACCGCATTTCCGGCATCATGGACAAGCTGGGCATGGAGGAGGACGAGCCCATCGAGCACCCCATGATCAGCCGGGCCATCGAAAACGCCCAGCGCAAGGTGGAGGGGCATAACTTCGACATCCGCAAGCACCTGCTCGAGTACGATGACGTGATGAACAAGCAGCGCGAGGTGATCTACCGCCAGCGTCGCGAGGTGCTGGGCTCGGATGATGTTCATGAGGTGGTGACCGATATGTTCCCGGAACTGGCCGAGATGGTGGCGCAAGAATTTGCCGAGCCGAGAATCCCCTCGGAAGAGTGGGATTGGGCCGGGGTTTCCGAAAGGATGTTTGCCCTGTTCGGGTTTTCCGGGGAGTGGAGCGAGGCGGGAAAAAAGGATCTTGATCCTGCCGCCTGTGCCGACCTGATCCTCGCCGCGCTGAAAGACCGCTACGCCCAGCGGGAACAGGAGGTCGGCGACTTGAACATGCGCCACCTGGAACGGGTTGTCCTGCT
>JAJZSH010000081.1 GCA_021822005.1 Deltaproteobacteria bacterium
GCCACCGCGCCGGTGGGGTCCGCCGCCATGGGGTATTTGGCGTTTTCCAGGAATTTCTCTTCCCGCTTCCAGGCCAGATGGGTGTAAACCGTATCGGTGCTCACCGTGACCGCCTCGGCCCCGGCGGCCTTGAGTTCCGCGTATTCATCCGCCAGATCGCCCAGTTCGGTGGAGCAGACGAAAGTAAAGTCCGCCGGATAGAAAACCAGGACCGTCCACTTGCCGGCTTTTTTCAACTGATCCAGGGAAACCGTGCCAAAACCGTAGTCGGTCGGTTCATAGGTTTCCATGGTAAAATTCGGCACATTCTGACCAACCTGCAAACCGCTGCAACAGTTTTCAGCCATGACACGTCTCCATCGTAAAAGGAATAAGCAGAGAAATTCATCTCCTGTTTGATAAAGATTATCATGTCTAAAGATATAAAGTCAAACCTTTTGTGTCCTGTTTCGAAACAAACATGAAATGTTCTTTATTTTCAAGACATTACCAAAAAAGAAACCAGCATTGCCGCCAGAAACCTGCTGCCTGACCCGCCAAAACCCTTGCGCTTTTTCGTGCTTCGCGGTCTATCACGGAAAAGAAAGAGAGGCCGCGCTTGACACCCACCCTCTCTTTCCCGTAAATTCTCTGTATGTTTACACCACGGAGAAAAATAATCCTGACCGGCTACCGGGCCACCGGCAAGACCCTGGTGGGATTGATGCTGGCCCAGCGCCTGCACCTCGACTTTCTCGACATGGACGAGATGCTCGAGGCCAGGGCAGGGCAGCCCATCCGTCAGATCGTCGCCCAGCAGGGGTGGGGGCAGTTCCGCCTCCTTGAACGCGACCTGCTGGCCGAGCTGATCTGCCGCAAGGACGTGGTCATTTCCACGGGAGGCGGGGCAATCCTCCATCAGGATATCTGGAATCTCTTGCGGCAGACCGGCCTTACCGTCTGGCTCACCGCGGATATCGACACCATCTGCCGCAGGCTGGCCGAGGACGGAAAAAGTACCAGCCAGCGGCCTTCACTCACCGATGCGGACATCTATGCCGAGGTAGCCCAGGTGCTGGCCGAGAGGGAACCGCTTTATGAAAAAGGGTCGCAGCTCACCGTGGACACCAGCAACAAGACCGCGGGAGAAATCGTGCATATTATTGAAAAGGCCCTGGGAGACGATGCATTTCTTCGCTCGGTGGAGGCCTCGCTCCCCAAAGACCCCATATACTGTTAGGGATCCACCCACCATGCCCAGACAGGTGTATAACCATGAAATAAGCGGGCTCAGGGTGCCGCAGATGCGCGTGTCAATTATCGGCAGAAGTGTCCGACAAAGAGACCTGTCCGCCATACACCAGGTATGCGGACAGGTCGATGACAAAGCAGATGTGGTGCCCTGTGACCGCTTACACCCATATACCGTTAGGTGCTGACAATGGCAGGAAATACCTTTGGCTCTGTTTTTCGCGTAACCACCTGGGGCGAATCCCACGGCCCTGCCGTGGGCGCCACCCTGGACGGATGCCCCTCCGGTCTTCCGCTCACCGCGCTGGATATCCAGGCGGAGCTGGACCGCAGGCGGCCCGGCAAGGGGGGCCCTGCCGCCAGCCCCAGAAAAGAACCGGATGCGGTGGAGATCCTCTCCGGCGTCTTCGAGGGGAAAACCACCGGCACCCCCATTGCCCTGGCCATCTTCAACAAGGATGCCATGAGCAAATCCTACGACAATCTCAAGGATATCTTCCGGCCAGGGCATGGCGATATCACCTATCTTGCCAAGTACGGCCTCCGCGATCACCGGGGCGGCGGCCGGGCCTCGGCCCGGGAAACCGCGGGCAGGGTGGCGGCGGGGGCCGTGGCCAAAAAACTCCTCGGCCTGCATGGCATCACGGTCATTGCCTACACCGTGGCCCTGGGCGAGATCACCACCGCCAGGCGCCATCTGGCCGAAATCAATGACAACCCGCTGTTTTGCCCGGACAACGAGGCTGCGGCCCGAATGATCAGCCATATCGAGACGGTGCGCACAGAGGGCGACACCCTGGGCGGCATTGTCGAGATTCTGGCCACCGGCTGCCCGGCGGGCCTGGGCGAACCGGTGTTCGAGAAACTCGACGCGGCCCTGGCCGGCGCGCTGATGTCCATCGGCGCGGTCAAGGGGGTGGAGATCGGCGCGGGCTTTGCCGCCGCCGCCATGCGGGGTTCAGAGAACAACGATGTCATCCTGCCCGACGGCTTTGCCAGCAACAACGCAGGCGGGATCCTCGCCGGGATCTCCAACGGCGATGCCATCGTGGCCCGGGTTGCGGTCAAGCCCATCCCCTCCATCAGCCGGAAGCAACAGACCATCAACCTGGCCCATGAGCCGGTCACAATCAGCATCGGCGGCCGGCACGATATCTCCGCCATTCCCAGGATCATCCCGGTCTGCGAGGCCATGGCGGCCCTGACCCTGGCCGATCATCTGCTCCGGCAGAAGGCCATCGCCTGACCGCAAAACCAGAACACCGGAAAATCCATGAAATATCTCTCCCTGCGGACCGCGTGCAATAATTGACCCTGCTTTCCCCATCAACACACAAATCCAACCATTCTGGCCGGAGAAGACATGGCCCCTGAATCTCGCCATTACAAAAAAATCAACAACGTCTGGATGCTGACCAGGGAGTACGATGGCCTGGCCGGGGCCGGCGGGGTCAAGGATGTGGCCCGGCAGCTGGCCGAGGCCTTGATGCGCTCAGGCCGCAAGGTCAGCGTGGTTCTGCCGCTCTACGGCTTCATGGACCCTCGTCAGCTGGGCTTCAGCCCCCTGGAGCCGGGTTTTGAAATCGACCTGGATTATGCCACGGAACCGCGCCGGGAATATGTGCGGATCTTTGCCAAAACGGAAAAACCGTCGCCCAAAAAAGGGACGCTTGCCATCTACCTGATCGACGCGGCCCGCTATCTGGAAAAAAAGGGCGTCTACACCTATACCGCGGAGGACGAGGCCCTGGACCCTTTCCACCGCCAGGGCTCGGGCCATTTCGACTACTTCGCCATGAACGTCCTGCTGCAAAAAGCGGCGGCCGCCCTGATGATCCGCCTGGGCGAGCGGCCCGAGATCATCCACTGCCACGACGGCCACACCGCCATCCTGCCGGCCATGCTCCGCGAGGCCGAGGGCTTTCGCCATTACTTTGCCAAAACCGGCTGCGTGGTGACCATCCATAACGCCGGGACCGGCTACCATCAGGAGGTGGGCGACCTGCCCTTTGCCGAGGCGGTCACCGGCCTGCCAGGAGCGCTGATCACCAACAACCTGCTGGACGAGAAGTTCGACCCCTTTCTCGCCGCCTCGCCCTATGCGGTCATGAATACGGTGAGCGAAAACTATGCCCGGGAGCTGCGGGAAACCGACGACGACGCGCTGACCGGCTGGCTCGGCCACCGGCTCCTGGCGCGGGGCGTGGTGCTCAAGGGAGTGACCAACGGCATCAATCCGGCGGATTTCGATCCGACCACGCCGAAAACTTTGGGCCTTGCCGCCGCCTTTGACCCTGCCAGCGGCGATCTGGCAGGCAAGACGAAATGCCGCCAGAGCCTGCTCAGGGATCTGGCCCGGCACAGTCTGAAAACGGTCCGCCAGACCGGCACCCTGGACGAACGGCCCGGCAACCCGCTGTTCACCTTTGTCGGCCGCCTCTCCTCCCAAAAAGGGGTGGACAAGCTGTTGGGGGCTCTTGAAACCCTGCTGCCCCTGGACCAGAACTTCCAGGTCCTGATCCAGGGCTCCGGCAGCAAGGAGATCGAGGCGGCCCTGGCCGGGCTGGCCGCAAAGCCCAAAAACCAGGGGCGCATCTGCCTGCTGCGGGGCTACGACCAGCAGCTTGCCAACCGTATCTACGCGGCGGGCGATTTCTTCCTCATCCCCTCCCGCTATGAGCCCTGCGGCCTTACCGACTATATTGCCCAGCTCTTCGGCAACCTGCCCATCGTCCACCACATCGGCGGCCTGGTCAAGGTGAAGGACGGGGAAACCGGCTTTGCCTATCCGGAGCACAAGTCCGCCGCCCTGATGGGCGCCATGCAGACAGCCATGCAGACCTTCCGCGCCAATCCCAAAAAAATCCAGGCCATGCAGCAGGCCGCCGTCAAGACGATTCACGACACCTACACCTGGGATAAAGTGCTGGCCCGTTATTTATCGCTTTATCGCGAGGCGCTTTCGCAGGTACAATAACAGCGAAGCGGCGGCGGGGGAACATTAAACTCCAAGGGGACAAAGTTCCCTCCCCCCCTCCCCCCTTGCGGGGGAGGGCCAGGGTGGGGGGGGAATTGCCATAAAAAAGCCACCGGTTTGAGCTTCACCTTCACCCACCCCCCAACCCCCATCCCGTCAAGGGGGGGAGCTTACTGCAAAAAAACTCAGAAAGGAGACTGGCCATGGCGATACGGATAGGCATCAACGGTTTTGGCCGCATCGGCCGCAACATCTTTCGGGCCATCGACAAAGATCCGCTCTTTGCCGGGATCGAGGTCGTCGCCATCAACGATCTGACCAACAACGCCACCCTGGCCCATCTGCTCAAGTACGACTCGGTCATGGGCGTGTACGATAAAAGCGTGACTCCCGGCGAGGACGGCATCGTGGTCAACGGCCGTGCGGTCCGGATCTTCAACCACCGCAACCCCGCCGACATCCCCTGGGGCGAACTGGGAATCGAGTATGTGGTCGAATCCACCGGCTACTTCACCGATGGGGAAAAAGCAGCCCTGCACCTTGAGGCCGGCGCCAAGAAGGTGATCATCTCCGCCCCGGCCAAGGGTAAGGTCAAGACCATCGTCATGGGAGTCAACGAGGACGAATACGACCCCACCGAAGACCACATTATCTCCAACGCCTCCTGCACCACCAACTGCCTGGCGCCCATGGCCAAGGTCATTCTCGACCGCTTCGGCATCAAGACCGGCCTGATGACCACGGTCCACTCCTACACCAACGACCAGTCCCTCCTGGATTTCCCCCACGGCGACCTGCGCAGGGCCCGGGCCGCGGCACTCTCCATGATCCCCACCAAAACCGGGGCCGCGGCCGCGGTCTCCCTGGTGATCCCCGAACTGAAAGGCAAGTTCGACGGCCTGGCCGTGCGGGTGCCCACCCCCAACGTCTCCCTGGTGGACGCGGTCATGGAGGTGGAACGGCCGACCACGGTGCCGGAGGTGAACCAGGCCCTCAAGGAGGCGGCCAACCGCTACCTGGGCTATTCCGAAGAACCCCTGGTTTCCATCGACTACCAGGGCAACCCGCACTCCTCGGTGATCGACGCCCTGTCCACCAAGGTGATCGGCACCTCGGTCAAGGTGCTGTCCTGGTACGACAACGAATGGGGCTACTCCAACCGGGTGCTGGACCTGATCCTGATGATGGAGAGCCAGAAACCGCTGTAACCGAACAGGACTGAGTGCTGAGCAACTCCGCGGCGGCCGCCCATCTTGCCTCCGGTCGGAGGATATACAACAACGGAACAACACGTTAGGGGGGATGTTATGAAATATTCATCTTGGCTACTGATGGTCGTCACATGTTTCGTCCTTACCGCGATGCTGACGTCCTGCATTCACGGACCTGTTAACCCGCCTGCCCAAAGTATCGCGAAAGCTGATAAACAAAAGGCATTTAACGATGTTTCATACTATCGCAATCAAGCTGAAGGCCGGGTCAAGGCCGCGAAAACTCTGTTCAAGGATTATAAGAAGAAGGACGAAGCTCTCAGCGCCATTGAAAAAGCTTACGCTGACGCGTCTGCTCGTGGAAACGCCTTCGTTGAAACAGTCCAGCTTAATTTGACGGCAACGACACTTTCCGAAACCACTCTCGAACCGTATGTCGCGGAAATCAAGAAGGCCATCGAAAAACTCGACGCCACGATAGATGCTGAAACCAAGAAAAAGCAGGATGTTGGGGACATAAAACGTTCTGTTGGTATTACCAAGGGAATCACCGGCGACGTTGTCGAAGGTGCAGTAGTTGGGCTTGCGAAGGCGGGAGTAGTAATTTGGCAGGCTGCTCAAACGGCCAAGAAAGAAGAAATTGAAAACATAAAGACGGAATTGGAAAAACGCCGCTGGAAGGACTGGGGTCAAATTAAACTTGATGAATGACTGAAAAAAATAGATCTGTCCCGAATGGCGCTAGTTTAGGCGATTGCAGCATGATATCTGTTCCGGTGCGCGGGCTCTACGTTGTTGATTAGTTGACTAACTCTAAGAAAACATGGACGCCCCTATTTATTTCTACTAATTTCCTCATGGATGTGGCCGCCATTACCGGTCCACAAAGATTTGAGAATGTTGTTACGTTACACCCACCTACGTCCTGAAAATCTGGCGACGAAGTTAGGATGATTTCCTTGCCTTGCTTGTGTCAATAGATCGGCAATACTATTGTTATATTGTGCGATATTGTTTGTATGATATTCAATGATATTGAAGTGTTATTTTGCTATAAAAACCGGCAAGGAGATCGGCAAAATGCATCGCAATCCCTCCGAGATGGAGCCACTCCTGCCAAGCGGAGTACCCGACCTGGAAGACTTGGCCCGCGAGGTTGTCAGTCGGTCGGCTGCCCTTGGCGGACAGCTCCATCCGGTGACGCAACAGGCGGTTGTCGAACTTCTGCGGCTCATCAACAGCTATTATTCCAACCTCATTGAGGGACACAGTACTCATCCGGTCGATATCGAGCGCGCTATGCGCCAGGATTACCTGACTGACCCTGCCAGGCGTGACCTCCAGATGGAGAACCTTGCCCATATCAAGTGCCAGCGAGAGGTTGAGTCGCGTCTTCAAGAAGAACCGGAGATCAATACGGCCGATAACGGTTTCATCGTTTGGCTTCATCGTATCTTTTATGAGAAACTGCCGGTCGAACTGCGGCAAGTCAAAGATGAAAAGACAGGAGAGGTGCTGGAGGTCGTTCCTGGCGAAATCCGGCAACGTGAGGTGAAGGTTGCCCGGCATGTCGGGCCGGCATCAGAACATCTTCCGGCATTTCTCAATCGTTTCGCCACGGCTTATGCATCCGATAGACATCACGGTGTCATGCCAATCATCGCTGCAGCCGCGTCCCATCATCGCCTGATGTGGATTCACCCTTTTCTTGATGGCAACGGTCGCGTGGCTCGACTTTACACTGACGCCTGTTTCCGTCGTCTGCCCCTGCACGGTTATGGACTCTGGAACGTCAGTCGCGGTCTCGCCCGTAAGCGGGATGATTACATGGCAGCTCTGAGCTGGGCTGATGCCCTGAGACGCAATGATTATGGTGGGCGCGGAAACCTTTCCAACGAAACTTTGATTGCATTCTGTCGGTTTTTCCTCACGACCTGCCTTGATCAGACCACATTTATGCGTGGCCTGCTCAAGCTTGACGGCCTTCTTGACCGTATCAGTGGCTATGTGTCCATGCGCGGAGCGAAATTGATCCCTGGGCCAAAGCCAGAATATCAGTCTCTCAGGCAAGAGGCCGCTTACATGCTGCAAGAGGCACTGCTGCGCGGAGAGGTGGGCCGTGGCGACATGCTCCGTGTCTCAGGCATGGCCGAGCGTACCGGGCGCATATTGCTGGGGCAGTTGCTGGATGAGGGACTTTTGGTGTCGGATACGCCGAAAGGGGCTGTGAGGCTGAATTTCCCGACCCATGTTGCGGGACATCTCTTCCCGGATTTGTACCCGGCACAGATTGCTTGATTTTGTTCACCAACGGTTGGGGGCTGCTGTGGAGGACGAGAATGCTTGCGGTAAGACTTGAACAGGAATTGGAAGCCGCGCATCAGTCTTGCGGATGTGAGGAAAGAACTTGGCCTGGAGCGTTGAATTTCTTGAAGGCGCCATGCGGTAGCTAAAAAAGGAAAAAGCGGGACACTCACTGTATTTCTTGAAATAAATCGTGTCCTTCAAGGAGCTATGAACATGAAATGTCCATCTTGCGCGGCGGCGGAATTGGTGCAGGACACCCGCGACATGCCGTACACCTACATATGAAGGAAGGATTGAACTCATTCCTGATCGTGACATTTCAGAGCTTCAAGGGTTCCTCAAAGGCATGAATACCGGCTTTGCACGGGAAAAAGATAGAATATGACCACCGAACCCACCCCGCCGGAACTGGAATCGGACGCGCTCAAGGCCAATCTCCTTGAAACCGCGGTCGATTCGGTGACCATCGATGATGCGCTGCTCCCGCTCCTTGAGATCGTCAACCGCTACAAGGGGATCAGCAAGAACATCGAGACCCTGCTGTACGAGGTCAGCCATCCGTTCCGCAACTGGAAGATGATCCTGCCCAGGCTCCGCTCCTTTGTCCTCAAGAATATCGACCATTATTTCCGGCACGAGCAGGGGCCGGAGGCTTTCGGCCTCTTCTGCGGCATCTTTTTGGGGGCGGTGGAGGATGCCCGCAAGAACGAGGCATTGCTGTCCACGGCCATGGAAAGCCTGTTGGCCTACCTGGACAAGCAGACCTCCCTGCTCACCGCCGACAGCCTGCTGCGGTACCAGACCGCCCTGGCCGAGTGTTTTGACCGGCTCCACGATCTGGATGACGAGATCCTGCTCTTTCTGGTCCAGGGCCACCATCCCCTGGGAAAGATCCTGACCCGGCTGCACGAGCTCTGCCTTGCCGCGCCGGGCTGCACCGGCGAGTCCGGCGCCGCCCGGCTCCTGCAACGGGTTCTGGCCCTCAACTACAAATACTGGCTGGAAGAAGAAGATCCCCTCGCCTGGTTTACCGAGCAATGCGGGGACCTCTGCATGGGCTGGCGCTCCGGCTCCCTGTTCAACGCCATCTCCCACCAGAAACTGGACGAGCATCTGGCCGCCGTCACCGAGATTGATCCGGCCGCCCCTGGCGCCTTGGCCGCGATGCTGGCCCTGCCCAACCACATGGACCTCGTCCGGCTTTACAAGCAGGCGCCGGACCGGCTCGGGGAGGAGATCGCCAGCGAAGACCTGGCCGTGGACCGCTTTGCCGAGAACCGCAAACTGCTCTTCCTCTTCCGGATCATGGATACGGCGGGGTTGGCCCTGATCCACGAGGAAACCCTGCGCGAGATCAACCGGGGGCTGGTTCAGCTCATCCGCCAGCAGACTTTTGAGGAAATAGAACGCTTCCTGCTCACCACCCTCCAGCTCCTGAAGGCCAATGTCAAAAAATATCCGCACACCTCGCTGCAATGCATCCAGGTTCTGGGAAGCGAGGTTTTCCAGCGCGGCAACAGCCGACTGGTGGAAACCTTCCTCTTTGAAACAGTGCGTTTCGGCTTTCAGTACGCCAATTTTCAGGGCTTAAACGACGACTGGCAGCCCATTACCAATCCGGCCCACCTGGACAACATCCGGGTCTGGCTCAGCCTGATCATGCAGGAGCCCAAATGGTGCTCCACCCTGTTTTCCGCCCTGATCATCAACCTCAAGCTCGCGGGCACCTGCGTCAAGGACACCGATCTCTTTCAGCGCGACATCACCCAGCTGCTGAACCACCCCATCGAACCCATCTACAACCTGGCCAAGCAGTTTGCCAAGCTGATGCCGGTTTTCTTCAATGAAATCGGGGCGGAAGGACAGCTCCGCGATGTGTCCACCGAGATGGACGAGATGCACAAGCGCAAGGACCGGCTCATCCATTTTCTGCGCAAGCAGAGTCATGTGGAATCGAGCAACCTGATTGTCGATTTCATCGAGGCGATCTTTCGTTTCTGGCAGACCCTGGACAAATCCACCCTGGAAGGCTATCTGCCCGAGGAGGTTCTCCGGGAGGTGGCGCCCCAGGGGGTGTTTGTGGACGACCTCCACACCCTGATGTTCCGGGTGCTGAGCGATGATGGCCCCATCCGCAAGATCGAGGAGCTGCTGACCTGGGACGACCGCCGCCGCGACACCTGGCTGGCCGCCCAGCAGGGGCTGAAGCCCCAAGAGGTCCGGCGCTTCACCCTGCTCATCGAGATGTACCGGCTCTGCCACCAGAAATACAACCTGGGGGTGGAGGAAATCCGGCAGCAGCTGCATCTTGCCGCCAACAGCGGCTTTCCGGAAATGGAGCAGCTGCTGGCCGATCTGGAGATCTGCGACCCCTTCCTGTGCCTGGAGGCCCTGCTCGACACCCTGGAGAGGCTGAAGGAGACCATCCAGAGCCCCGAGGCCTTCGAGGCCAAGGAGGATATCTACTACAAACGGCACATCGCCGTGGACATCCCCTCGGTCTATGGCCGCTACCGGGAAAAAAAATTCGACGCCCTCGGCCTCACCTTCCGCCTGGAAAACCTGGCCAACGTCTATCTGGAAAAGCTGCCCGAGACCGTCAACCTCGCCTTCATCACCAGGGCCACCTTCATCCGGATCATCAAATGCCTGCGCCTCTACCTGCGGGCCCTGAAAATCGACGGCATCACCAGCCGGCGGCTGGAAACCTACATGTCGCTCTTGACCAGCTCCTTCAACATCAAACGGTTCTCCTACACCCAGTACCTCGACATCTTCCGGGGCTTCACCGAGGGGGTGAAGGACATCATCTACACCTATTACACCAACATCCACGAGAACAACCTCTCCATCATCATCCCCAAGATCGGCGAGGCGAATCTGCTGC
>JAJZSH010000082.1 GCA_021822005.1 Deltaproteobacteria bacterium
CTGCCAGGCTTTCCCACAGATCATCCTCGGTGTGGGGCTCCAGGGTGACGAGGGGCTGCAACCGCTGCTCCGCCAGATACCTGAAAAGGCCGGGGAAATCAAAGCTCCCCCGGCCAAGGCCAAGGTGCGCGTCCCGGTCGCCGTGGTTGTCGTGCAGATGGAGCTGGCCGAGCCAGGGGGCAAGGGCGGGCAGCCAATCCTGCCAGCTGTTTTTGGCAAAGGCGGCGACATGGCCCACGTCGAGGCAGAACCTGGCAAGGGGTGAGTTGAGGGCGGCGAGCATTTTTCCATGTTGCTCCGGCCCTGTTTCGTAGGTGTTTTCCAGCATCAGCGGCACAGTGTGCACGGCGGCTTTTGCCAGCAGCTCCCGCCAGGTTGCCTGGGAGGTGTTGAACCAGGCTGATTCCTTGTAGCCGTGCTTGTTCTCTTCGTAGTTCAGGTGGCAGACCACCGCGACCGGCTGAAATACGGCCATGAGGTCAAAGGCCTTGCCCAGCTTGTTGCGGGTCGCCGCCAGGATATTTTCGTCCAGGGCTCCCGGGGCGAGATCGAAAAAAGGGGCGTGCAGGGTGCAGCGGAGCCCGGCATCGGCCAGCGTTTCGGCAATCTCCCGGTATTCGGCACCGGTGGCGGTGTAGAGCGTATCGCCTTCCAGGCCGATTTCCGGCTGGATACGGTGGGCGAGAACAAAATCCAGCTCCTGCTGGAGCCGACGAAACGGGAAATTGATAAAACAGCGCGAGGTGATGTGCTGGTGCGTCATTTTTTCACCGGTCCGGCGTGAATCAATTATCCAGTTTTTTGGCCTCGTCGATGAGCATGATGGGGATATCTTCACGGATCTCGTAGAGAAGCTTGCAGCCCTCGCAGACAAGGCCGTCTTTTTTTTCGGTGAGCGTTACCTCCCCTTTGCATTTGGGGCAGGCAAGGATATCAAGCAGTTCCTGGCTGATCATGGCGCGGCTCCGGCTGATGGTAATCGGGGGCGGATGGGGTTGTTTTGCGGCAAACGACACAGGCGTCGGCACTATCTAGTGTCCATCCGGAAACGGCCCTTTCGCCCGATTGCCGCGTTGCTCAGTCGCCGAAAAATGCTCACGTACCCATGTACGCTCCGCTTTTTCGTCTCCCTCGCGCCTTGCTCTCGAACGAAATTGCTCGTTTCCGGACGGACACTATCCAAGCCGTTGTTCAAAAACAGCAGTGTTAACGGCGACCGTGATATCGAAATGTCGTGTCCGGCATAAGGAGCCGGTCGCTCTTCATCCATCCATGGAGCGAGCGACACTAGGCCATCCATGGCCGTCGTAACGGAACGGTCAATAACACAAATGTTATTCTGTAACGGCTCCTAAATACTTTCTATTTCTTGCAAAATGCGCTAGAATATCGGACCTTTTCAGGTGGCCGGATCATGCTGGCAAGATCTTGTGGTGAAGATAAAATGCCCCGCCAAGAAAAGCAAGCCTTTCCGTGGGTGCGGCGATTGGCCGTCTGTTGAGCGGCGTTTGTTTGGGAGAAGAGCGAAAGTGAAAGGAATAATTCTGGCAGGTGGCTCCGGCACGCGGCTGTATCCGCTGACCCGTTCGGTGAGCAAGCAGCTGCTGCCGGTCTATGACAAGCCCATGATCTATTACCCCCTGTCAACCCTCATGCTGGCAGGGATTCGGGAGGTTCTTCTCATCACCACTCCGGAGGATCAGGGGCAATTCATGGGGTTGTTGGGTGATGGCAGCCAGTGGGGCATCAGCCTGGAGTACGCGGTGCAGCCCAGGCCCGAGGGCATTGCCCAGGCCTTTGTGGTCGGGGAAAAATTCATCGCTAACGAGCCGGTTTGTCTCATCCTCGGGGATAACATTTTCTATGGGCCCGGTCTTGCCAAGACCCTTCAGGATAAAGAGGCTGATCCCAAAGGCGGGCTGGTTTTCGGCTACTACGTGCGTGACCCTGAGCGGTACGGGGTGATCTCCTTTGCCCCGGACCGGACCGTGCTTGATATCGAGGAAAAACCGGCCAAGCCGAAATCCCATTACGCGGTGACCGGCCTCTATTTCTATGACAGCCAGGTGGTCGAGATTGCCAGAAACCTCAAGCCTTCCGCCCGTGGGGAGCTTGAGATAACCGACGTCAACAGGGCGTATCTTGCCAAGGGGCAGTTGCAGGTCGAACTCCTGGGGCGGGGCACGGCCTGGCTTGACACCGGCACCCATAATTCCCTGCTGGATGCGGCCAATTTCATCAAGGTCATGGAAGACCGGCAGGGCTTGAAAATTGCCTGCCTTGAGGAGATTGCCTTCCGGATGGGGTATATTGATGGAGCGCAGCTGGCGCGGCTGGCCGAGCCCTTGCGGAAAAACGGCTATGGCCAGTATCTGCTCCAGATTCTCGATGAGGAGCAGGGGCGATGAGGTTCCTGCCCACCGAGATTCCCGGCGTATTGCTCATCGAGCCCCAGGTCTTTGGGGATTCCCGCGGTTTTTTCATGGAGACCTGGCATGCCGCAAAGTTTGCCGCCGCAGGGCTCGCCCTTGATTTTGTCCAGGACAACCACAGCAAGTCCGTGCAGGGAACCCTGCGCGGGCTGCATTACCAGATCGAAAAGCCCCAGGGCAAGCTGGTGCGGGTGATCAGCGGCGAGGTTTTTGATGTGGCCGTTGACTTGAGGAAAAGCTCCCCAACCTTTGGCAGATGGGTTGGGGATATCCTCTCTGCGGAAAACAAAAAGATGCTCTGGGTGCCGCCGGGTTTTGGCCATGGGTTTTATGTGTTGAGCCCCGAGGCCGAGTTTGTTTACAAGTGCACGGAGCTGTATGCCCCGGAGCATGAGCGCTGCATCCGCTGGGATGATTCCGGGCTGGGCATCGCCTGGCCGGTGCTGGATCAGGCTGCGCCCCTGCTGTCGGCCAAGGATTTGGCCGGGACCTCCCTGGCCGAGGCGGAGTTGTATCCATGAGGGTTTTGCTTGTCGGCGGCAGCGGCCAGCTGGGCAGGGAGCTGCAGCGCTGCCTGCCCGCCGGCACGGAACTGCTGGCCTTGGGCTCCCGGGAACTTGATCTCCGGGAGGCAGGGTTTGTGGCTGCCAGGGTGAGCGCCTTCCGGCCCCAGGTGATTATCAATGCCGCCGCCTATACCGCAGTGGACCGGGCGGAAAGCGAGCAGGAGGCAGCCTTTGGAGTCAATGGCCAGGGCGCGGCAAACCTTGCCAAGGCGGCCCGCACGGTGGGCGCTTACTGTATTCAGGTGTCCACGGACTTTGTTTTTGACGGCGCGCAATCCCGACCCTATCTGCCCACGGACCAGGCACACCCCCTGGGGGTTTACGGGGCCAGCAAGCTGGCCGGCGAGCAACTGGCGCTTGCGGCCTACCCGGAGGGGGTGGCCATTGTCCGCACCGCCTGGCTCTATTCCGCTTTCGGCAATAATTTTGTCACCACCATGCTGCGGCTCATGGGCGAGAGGGACAACTTGCGGGTGGTGGCGGACCAGATCGGCACCCCGACCTGGGGATGTGGTCTGGCCGAGGCCCTCTGGCGGATGTGTTGTGTGCAGCCAAAGGGCATCTACCACTGGACCGACGCCGGGGTGGCCAGCTGGTATGATTTTGCCGTGGCCATTCAGGAAGAGGCGCTTGGCTGCGGGCTGCTTGCCCGGGAGATTCCCATCCTGCCCATTAATACCGTTGAGTATCCCACTCCGGCCAGGCGGCCCCCCTACAGCGTGCTGGACAAGACCGGGACCTGGGCGGCCCTGGGGATGACGCCGCGCCACTGGCGGCAGGCCCTGCGGCGGATGTTGCTTGAATATAAGGAGAACCGTGGTGCATAAGCTGTTGGTTACCGGCGGGGCCGGTTTTATCGGGGCCAATTTTGTCCATTACTGGCTGGCCCACTATCCGCAGGACCGGGTGGTGGTGCTCGATGCCCTGACCTATGCCGGGAACATGGCCAGCCTTGCCGGGTGTGCGGAGCAGGATAATTTCCGTTTTGTCCACGGAGATATCGGGGATCAGGATCTGGTCGAAACACTGTTGGCCGAAGAGACCATTGATACCGTGGTCAACTTTGCCGCCGAATCCCATGTGGACCGCTCCATCCACGGCCCGGACCCGTTTGTTGCCACCAACGTGGTCGGCACCCACAGCCTGCTCAAGGCGGCGAAAAAGGTCTGGCTGGACGGAGTCTTGGCCGGGCGGCCGCACCGGTTCCATCATGTTTCCACCGATGAGGTCTATGGCTCGCTCACCCCAAAGGAGCCGCCCTTTACGGAAACAACGGCCTATGCCCCCAACTCGCCCTATTCGGCGAGCAAGGCGGCCTCCGACCATCTGGTGCGGGCGTACCACCACACCTACGGGCTTGAGGTCACCACCAGCAACTGCTCGAACAACTATGGCCCCTACCAGTTTCCGGAAAAGCTGATCCCGCTCATCATCCTCAATATCCTGGAGGCGAAACAGCTGCCCATCTACGGCGACGGCCTGAATATCCGCGACTGGCTGCATGTGGAGGATCATTGCCGGGGCATCGACCTGGTTCTGCACAAGGGCAGGGCCGGAGAGGTGTACAATATCGGAGGCAACAACGAATGGCGCAACATCGAGATCGTCCGGCTGGTCTGCACCCTGGTCGACGAAAGGCTCGCCGCTTCCGAGAGCCTGCGGCAGCGCTTCCCGCTCTCTCCGGTCTGCCTGGGCCACAAGGCTGAATCCCTCATCACCTTTGTCAAGGACCGGCCCGGCCATGACCGGCGCTATGCCATCAATGCCGCGAAAGGCCGGAGCGAGCTGGGCTACGAGCCCCTGGAATCCTTTGAGACCGGGATCAGGAAGACCATTGACTGGTACCTGGCCAACGAGGCATGGTGGCGGGGGGTGATGAACGGCAGCTACCGGGATTGGCTGGAAAAGCAGTATGAACACTGAGAAACTGCCCCTGTCCGTGGCCATCATCACCAAAAACGAGGAGGACCGGTTGCCCGGGTGTCTGGCCAGCGTTTCCTTTGCCGCGGAGGTTGTGGCGGTGGATTCGGGCAGCACGGACCAGACCGTGGATATTGCCCAACGGTTCGGGGCCAGGGTGTATGTCGAGCCCTGGCAGGGGTTTGGCCGCCAGAAGCAGCTGGCCATTGACCGTTGCCGCCATGACTGGGTGCTGGTGCTGGATGCCGATGAGCGGGTCGGAGCCGAGGCGCAGGCGGAGATCAGCGAGGTGTTGGCCACGGGAACGTGTGTTGCCTACAGCTTTCCCCGCAAGAATTACTTCTGTGGCCGCTGGCTGAAGTATGCCGGCTGGTGGCCGGACCGGGTTGTCCGCCTGTTCCGAAAGGATTCCGCCAGGATGTCCGAGCGCTCGGTGCACGAGTCCCTGGAAGTGCATGGCCCGGTGGGGGCCCTGCACCATCCCCTGATCCATTACGCCAACAAAGGCCTTGAGCAGACCCTGAGCAAGGTGAACCAGTATTCTTCCGCCGGGGCGAATGAGCTTTTTGCCCAAGGGAAAACGGCTTCGGTAGCCAAGGCGCTTCTGCGGGCGGCCTGGTCTTTTTGTTACAACTATATCCTCCGGGGCGGTTTTTTCGACAGAGGCGAAGGCCTTATCATGGCTGTTTCCGATTTCATGAACGTATTTTTCAAGTATGCCAAGCTGCGTGAGCTGCAGAAGCAAAAAGAAAAAGATTCGCTGTTCTGATCCGGGTTCCGTGAATATTCTCATCGTCAAGACCAGCGCCATCGGCGACGTCATCCATACCCTTCCCGCCCTGAATGCCTTGCGCCGCAAATACCCGGAGGCCCGGATCGACTGGCTGGTGGAAGAGGCTGCGGCCGATCTGGTCATCGGCCATAAGGCCCTTGATACCGTGCTGGTCTCAAGGCGCAAGGCCTGGGTCCGGGATTTGAAACAGGGCGGAGTGGTGGCAGCCTGGCGGGGAGTTGCCGACTTTGTCAAAAGATTGCGGGGTACGGAGTACGACCTGCTCCTCGACTTTCAAGGGCTGCTGAAAAGCGGGATCTTTGTCGGCCTGGCCCGGGCCAAAAGAAAGGTAGGATTCGGCAGGGGCATGGAACATGCCGAAGGCAGCTACATCTTTCTCAATGAGCCCATCCCGCCGGTGAACATGGACCAGCATGCGGCCATCCGGGAATTGCTGTTGCTCAAGGCGATCGGGGTTGAGAGCGAGGAGGTTGTTTTTGCTTTGCCGGTTGGCCATGAACAGCGGGAAAGGATCGGTCAATTGCTTGAGTCCGAAGGAGTTGATCCGGCCAAGCCTCTGGTGGCGATCAACCCCATGACCACCTGGGAAACCAAGCACTGGCGCAACGAGCGGTTTGCCCGGGTTGCGGACCAGCTGCTCGACAGGGGCATGGCTGTTGTTTTCAGCGGCGGACCGCAGGACGTGCGGGGCATAGAAGGGATTCGTGGTGCCATGACCGGCAAAGCCGCGAGCCTGGCAGGCAGGACAACCCTGAAAGATCTGGCCGCGCTGTATGAAAGGGTGGCCGTGCTCATTACCACCGACACCGGCCCCATGCATCTTGCCGCGGCAGCGGGCACGCCGGTGGTCGCCCTGTTCGGGCCGACGGCGCCCTGGCGGACCGGACCTTTCGGCTCGGGCCACAGGATACTGCGGGCGGAAATTGCCTGTAGTCCCTGCCTG
Source organism: Deltaproteobacteria bacterium (assembly GCA_021822005.1). Taxonomy (GTDB): domain Bacteria; phylum Desulfobacterota; class Desulfobulbia; order Desulfobulbales; family Desulfurivibrionaceae; genus Thiovibrio. The sequence goes on from JAJZSH010000082.1 coordinate 6,655, forward strand.
AAGAAACATTGCGACCGCGATCATGAATGCATGGAGCAGATCACCGTGGATCAGGTTGTGCAGGCAGCGCTGGCCGTGCTCAAGAGCGGGAGCTGAGCGCATGGACATCTCCATCGTTATCGTGAACTGGAACACCAGGGCGTTGTTGCTGGATTGCCTGGCCTCGGTGTATGCCATGGTCAGGGATGTGAGCTTTGAGGTCTTCCTGGTGGACAACGCTTCAAGCGATGGCAGCGTTGAGGCGGTGCGGGCGCACTATCCGCAGGTCAGTGTCATTCAAAATGAAAAAAACCTCGGCTTTGCCGCGGCCAACAACAAGGCCCTGCGGGTTATGCAGGGTCGGTATGCGCTGCTGCTCAATACCGATGCCATCGTAACCGAGGGGGCAATCGCCAGGCTGTTTCGGTATATGGAGATTCATGGCGAAGTGGCCATGACCTGTGGTCAGCTTTTGAACGCGGACGGCTCAAAGCAAAATTCCATTGCCAATTTCCCGGGTTTATTGAGTCTTCTCTGTAATGAGACCGTGCTGCGCCTTCTGTTTCCGCGAAAATTCCCGAGCAAAAGGCAGGAATACAGGGCACCCATTGAGGTAGAGTCCTGTATCGGCGCCTGCCTGATGGTGCGGAAAAAGGCCATGGATGCGGTGGGGTTGCTGGATGAGCGCTACTTCTTTTTCATGGAAGAAACAGACTGGGCGTTCGCCATGCACAGGGCTGGCTGGAAATCATCTTTTGTCCCTGATGCCCGCATCTACCATTTACAGGGCCAGAGCGCCGGGCATGATGTCAGGGCCCGCATCATGTTTTACCGGGCGCGGTATCAATATTTCCGAAAGTGGTTCCCGCAGGTCTGGCCGCTCCATGGCCTGTCGGTTGTGGTGCGTCTGGTCATCAACGTCCTGTTGAACGGGTTTGGCCTGATCATGACTCTGGGGTTGCATGGGGGTATCCGGGGAAGATTGGCGCTTTACCTGCAACTGCTCTCTTGGCATTTGCTGGGTTGCCCCTGATACCTTTATGAATATGACCTTGGTTACAGGCAATACAACGATAACAGGATCACCGCGCAACATATTGCTTGTTCAGCTCGGCGATATTGGTGATGTTGTTCTTTCCACTCCCTGTATCAGAGCCTTGCGGGAGGCATATCCCCATGCGCGAATTATTGTGGCGGTATGGGATAAGGCAGCCGAGCTGCTGGAGGATTGTCCCTGGCTTGATCAGGTCATTGCGGTTACGAAGCGGTCTCGGTCGCTTTGGGAAGAACTACGCTTCCAGATTGATTTTTTCCGCAATCTGCGAAGCCTTCATTGTGATCTGGCCATTGACCTGCGAACCGGAACGCGCGGAGCCATAATGGCATTTTTGTCGGGTGCATCCCAAAGAATCGGTTTTTATGCCGATGATGGCAAGTTATGGCGGAATCGGATTTTTACCAGCCTCCTGCACCGCGACTATGCCCCAGGCCAGCATGTGGTGGATTATCTGCTCTGTCTGCTGGAGGCCTTTGGGATTGCGATTAAGGACAGAACATCTGAACTGTTCGTGTCAGACGAAAAACTGGCGGAGATGGAGACGCTTTTGGCGCAAGAGGCTGTGGAAACGGGGCGGATGCTCGTTGCGCTGCAGCCCTTCTCGCTTTGGCAATACAAGGAATGGGGCAAGGAGAAATATATCGCCCTGATTCGCTGGTTGATTGAAGATCTGAATGCCGCTGTGCTGGTCACCGGTTCCGTGGGTGAACAGGGCAGGGCAGAGGAAATCGTGCGAAATTGCGGCAAGAGGTGCTATAATCTTGCCGGCCAAACAAGCATTGCCATGTATGCGGCGCTTTTAAAAAAATGTCGTCTTTTCATCGGCGTCGACAGTGCGGGTTTGCACATCGCCGCGGCGGTGGGTACGCCGACGGTGAGCCTCTTTGGTCCTTCCTCCCCAGCCTCCTGGGCCCCCAGGGGGGGGCAACACCTGGTGGTGCAGAAGGATTTCCCCTGTCTGCCCTGCCGCCGGAAGGGCTGTGGCGACAGTGAAAAGAGCCGCTGTCTGGACGAGCTGACCGTAGGCGAGGTGCTGACCGCACTGTCCGGGCAGCTCGACCTTTCCAGGGTTATTCCATCCTGACCCGGTAGAGGGTCATCATCCCGGTCTGGTGGTTGTGCCAGCGTCCCAGTTCCTGCAAATCCCCCTTCTTCCCACCCTCTGTCAGCGCAGGCGGCCAGCCGCTCGGCCGGTTGTGCTCCTCCCACAGCAGATAGTCGATTTTCCGTTCCTTCAGGTTCTTGATCAGTTCGGCGGGCGAACCGCCGGTCAGGGCCGGGTAGAGGTGTTCCGGTCGTTCCGGACAGGGGATGCCGGGTCGTTCCAGGTTGGCGTAGAAGCGGACCAGCCGGACGGTATGGCGAGAGGTGGCGACGCGGACCTCGTCGCCCGGGGTATGGTTGGCGGCAAGGAACAGGCCGATCTCCTTGAAGGCGGTCTCCGACTCCCCGCGGGGAGTGAGATCCCGCGGCAGGGTGACGAGGATCAGCAGCACTGCCAGTATGGCCAGCACCGGCAATCGGGCCATGCCGGTGCGCTGTTGTATCCGGTCGGCCAGTGCGGCCAGCCCGGCGCAGAAGCACAGGGAGCCGGGCAGGATGGCCAGCATCAGGTAGCGGTATTCAATGATAAAGGTCTGCAGGGTGCGGAGGTAGAGCAGGCCGAGAGCCCCGGCCGCCAGCAGGCAGAAGAGGGTTGCCAGCCCGTGCTCCCGGTCGCGCCGGAGCAATGGGCCGATGCCGAGCAGAGCAACGAGGGCGAAGGGGTAGGTCAGCGCTTCGCACAGCCGGTTGATCACGGCGCCCAGGCCGATGAGCCAGGCCAGATTGCGCGCCTCGGCCAGAAAGAAGAAGAACGGCGCGTCCTGGTTCGACTGGCGCAGCCCGGCCAGGCTCTCCCGAAGGGCTGTATACTGGGACAGGCCGGCGGCCATGGTCTGGCGCAGCTCCTCAAGCCGGCTCATGGTGAGCAGCGACGGGCCGTGCAGCAGGGGGGCCATGGCCAGTATGGCCGCTCCGGCCAGCAGGGGCAGGCTGAACCACAGCAGGGTGGCGGCCCGGCGCCGGCGGACCATCAGGGGAAGCAGCAGGCAGGCGGCGGCAGGATACCACAGCGCCTCGATCCTGGCCCAGGCGGCCAGCAGAAAGGCCAGGCAGGCCAGGGGCAGCAGCAGGCGACGCTGCTGGCGTACCCCCCGCGCCAGCCAATAGAGGCCGTAGAGGCTGAAGAACCAGCAGACCGGATCGCGCACCACGTCCACGCTGTTGCTCACCCAGGTGGGCAGGAAGGCGAGGACCGCGGCGGCGGCCAGGCTCTCCTCTCTGGAGAAGAACTGGCGGAACAGGCCAAGCAGGGGGATTACGGCCAGCGTGCCGAAGAGCAGCGACACGGCGCGGGCCGCCATCAGCCAGTCTTTGAAGATCATGTGGGCCAGACTGATCAGCAGGGAGGTGTTGGAGAGAAACGGGAGCGAGCAGGTTGCGGCTCGCCAGTCTCCTGTGCTGATTGCTCTGGCCTGGTGGATGTAGACGGCGCCATCGGGGTTGACAATGGCCGTCACATGGAGGGCGTACAGACGCACGGCGGCCGCAGCCAGCACGAGCAGGGCCAGCGGCACGGCGTTTTGTCTCCAGCCGGGAGAGGGACCGTGTGCCAGGATGCCTTTTTTGCTATCGGGAAGCGAGTATTTCATCATATAGTTGGCTGATTTTTTTTGTCACGTTATTCCAGGAATGTCGCTCCGCCACCAGCATGGCGGCCCGGCCCATGGTGTTTCTCCGGTGATTGTCGAGGAGGGAAATGATTTTGTCGCCAGCGGCCGTAGCATCATCC
>JAJZSH010000083.1 GCA_021822005.1 Deltaproteobacteria bacterium
CAACACGGGCACCAGGGATGCGAAGCTTGCCGCCGATGGCCATCAGCGGGTGATCCGGGCCCGGCTGGAGGATGCTTTTTTCTTCTTCAAGGAAGACCAGCGCCGCGCGCTTAAGGATCGGGTCGAGGACCTCTCTGGCGTTATCTTCCAGAACAAACTGGGAACCATGCTCGACAAGACCCGGCGCGTTACCACCCTGGCCGGGCTGCTGGCCAAAAAGCTTGCGCCGGAACACCTGGCCCAGACCGAACGTGCCGCCCTCCTTGCCAAGACAGACCTGTTGACCGACATGGTGGGGGAGTTCCCCACCCTGCAAGGGGCGATCGGCCAGGATTACGCCCTGCTCAGCGGAGAAGCGCCGGAGGTTGCCACGGCCATCCGGGAGCATTACCTGCCGGTCAGAGCCGGAGGCGCGCTGCCCGCCTCAATCCCTGGGGCGCTGGTCGGCATGGCCGACCGACTTGACTCCATCACCGGCTGCTTCGGCATCGGCCAGATCCCCACCGGCACCACCGACCCCTTCGGCCTGCGCCGCCTCTCGCTGGGGCTTCTCCACATCATCAACACCATGGGCTTTAGCCTCTCCCTGGCCGAGTTCGTGGACGAGGCGCTCGCCCTCTATGAAGACAAGCTGACCGTTCCCCAGGCCGAGGCCCGCCGCAACGTGCTCGAGTTCATCAAGGGCCGTTTCAGCAATGATCTTACCGGCCAGGGCATCCCGGCCGAGGCGGTGGAAGCGGTCACCTCGGTTGCCTTCGACGATCCGCTTGACTGCAAGCGGAGGATCAACGCCCTGATGGCCATCAGCGGCCAGGAAGCCTTTACCGTTCTGGCCGGGGCCTTCAAGCGGGTGATCAATATCATCAAGGACAACAAGGAAACCACAGTGCAACCGGAGTTGCTCAGCGAAAGTGCCGAACAAAAGCTCCATGCGGCATACTTGGCTGTTCGTGAGGAGGCCGTCCCCCTGCTGGAGGCCAGCGATTACGAAAAGGCCCTGACCGTGATCCTCAAAATGAAAGAGCCGGTTGATACCTTTTTTGAAGAAGTCATGGTCATGGTGGAGGATGAAAGAGTGCGCGCCAACCGCTTGAACCTGTTGACCGCCATCGCCCGACTCTTTTTGCAGATCGGCGATTTCTCAAAGATGAATGCCATCAATCCAGCTTGACGCCGGAATCAGACGAAAACCACGGAAGGGAACGGCTAAACAGCCGTCAGGTGAATACTATCTCTGTACACAGGGAGGGGGCCTTCCGTGCCGAACACGGTCTGGCTGGAGCCGCCGAAGGCCGCGCCCATGCTGGCGCCCTTGCCGTGCTGCAAGAGGACGATCACGACAAGAAACAGGCAGACACAGACTCGGCCTCCCCTCTGATCTTCAGAAAAAGACGGCTACGCGAAGAGTTTTTTTCGGTATGAGTTGTTGCCCATCTTGACTATTTTAGCTAAATTAGTTATTTTGGCTATATCAGGAGGTGGTCTCATGGAAATTACAGCCACGGAATTAAAAAGCAGGTTCGGGAAATACCTTGATATCTCAAGGGGAGAACCAGTAATTGTTGACAAAACCGGCAGAAAGACAGCTGTGTTGCTCTCTTATGAGGAATACAAACGCCTCACTGAAATGGAAGACGCATACTGGGCACAGAAGGCTATCGGGGCAGAACAGGAAGGTTATGTCGGCACTGAAAAGAGTCTGGCATTTTTGAAAGAGAACCATGCTTAAGCTCGATCTGACCAAGAGAGCCTTGGGTTTTCTTGAACAGTTGCCACCAAAACAGTTCAGACAGGTGGCGAATAAGGTGTTCAGCTTGATGGAAAACCCGGAACCTCACGACTCAAAGGATCTAATTGGTTACCTCTTTCGTCGTGCCGATGTTGGAGAATATCGAATCGTATACCGGGTGGAAGGCGATATCTTGAAAGTTGCGCTCATCGGTAAACGCAATGATGATGACGTCTATAGGCAGCTGAAGCGGACTTAGGGGACATCCTAAGCGGAAGGACGTTGGTTCTAAAACAACTTTTCATACTATCGCCAACACTTCTAGGAAGCAACTCAGTGGGCATGTGGGGATGATTTCAGCCCCCGCGATTTTCTCCCCAAAAAAAGAAAGGCCCCGTAACCGTTATCGGTTACAGGGCCTTTTATAAATATGGTACCGAAGGCCGGACTCGAACCGGCATGGGTCGCCCCACAGACACCTCAAGCCTGCGTGTCTACCAATTCCACCACTTCGGCAATCCTTATTTTCTCGGATCAAACAAAAACTGCTACTTGCCCTGCACCGGTGCCGGCGCCATGGGCACATCCTTGTCCGCGGAGGGCAACGGAATCGGCGCGTTCTGCGGCTCGGCAATAGGAGCCACCTCTTTCATGACCGAGCCGTCCCCGACCCTGGTGGACATATAGGCCAGGGAGATGGAGGTCAGCATGAAAAGGATGGCGGCCCAGGTGGTGATCTTGTTCAACAGGGGCAGGGGGCCTTCCGTGCCGAACACGGTCTGGCTGGAGCCGCCGAAGGCCGCGCCCATGCTGGCGCCCTTGCCGTGCTGCAAGAGGACGATCACGATGAGAAACAGGGAGACAACGATATGAACAATGGTCAGTAAGGTGCTCATTATTTCCTGATTACCGTTATTGCCGGAAGTGGATGATGCGTTCAAAGGAATCGGCTTTAAGCGATGCCCCGCCAACCAAGGCCCCGTCTATATCGGGCTGCCGCAACAGGGCATCCACGTTCCCCGAATTGACGCTGCCACCATACAATATTCTCATTTGGCGGGCAATACTTTTCTCGTACATCGAAACCAGCAGATTCCGCACGAATTCATGGGCTTCCTGGGCCTGTTCCTCGCCGGCGGTTTTGCCGGTGCCGATGGCCCAGACCGGCTCATAGGCAAGGACCATGGCGGCAGGCTCGGCCACGGTAATCCCGGCAAGCCCGAGCCGGACCTGACGCTCGAGCACGGCCATGGTCTGCCCTGCCTCGCGCTCGGCCAGGGTTTCGCCAAAACAGAGGACCGGGGTAATGCCGAAATGCATGGCCCCGGCCACCCGCTGGTTGATGAGCGCATCGGTCTCGCCGAAGAGCTGCCTCCGTTCCGAATGGCCGATGATGGCCATGGTACACCCCAGCTCCAGCAGCATGCCGGGGGCGATCTCCCCGGTAAAGGCGCCCTGCTCGGCCCAGCAGACATTCTGCGCGGCAAGCCGCACCTGCGAGCCGCGCACCACCTCGGCCACCGCGGCCAGGGCGGTGAAGGGGGGGGCGATCATGACCTCCCGGTCGCTCAGCCCCTCGCAGGCGGAAACCACGGCACCGGCGAGGCTTTTGGCCTCGGCCAGCGAGGTATGCATCTTCCAGTTCCCGGCGATCAGGGGGATGCGCTGCATGGGTTGCTCCCTATTCCTTTGCTTCCAGGGCCGCGACCCCGGGAAGCTCCTTGCCCTCCATCAGCATCAGGAATGCGCCGCCGCCCGTGGAGATGTAGGAGATGTTGCTTGATTCGCCGGCCTTGTGCACCGCCACATCGGTATCGCCGCCGCCCACGATGGTCAGGGCGTGAGAACGGGCCACATGCTGCACCATGGCCATGGTTCCCCGGGAAAAGGCGTCCATCTCGAAAGCGCCCATGGGTCCGTTCCAGATGATGGTTTTCGCGTCTTCCAGCGCTTCGGCAAACAGCACCGTGGTGGCAGGCCCGATGTCAAGCACCATCCAGTCGGCGGGCACCTCCTGCACCGTTACCCGCTTGGATTCTGCCCGGGCCTCGAACCTGTCCGCGACGATGCAATCAACCGGCAAATACAATTTCACCCCGAGGCGTTTGGCCTTGTTGAGCAACTCCCGGGCCGTATCGAGCAATTCATCCTCGACCTTGGACTTGCCCATGCCATGACCGATGCTTTTGAGAAAGGTATTGGCCATGGCCCCGCCGATGACCATCTTGTCCACCCGGTCCATGAGGTTGTCCAGGGCGCCGAGCTTGCTCGACACCTTGGCCCCGCCCACGATGGCCACCAGGGGCCGCATGGGGTTGCTCACCGAGCGGTGAAAATAATCCATCTCCTTTTGCAGCAGAAATCCGGCCGCGCAATGCTCGACGAATTGGGTCACCCCCACCACGGAGGCATGGGCCCGATGCGCCACGGCAAAGGCATCGTTGATATAGATATCGCACAGACTGGCCAGCTGGCTGGCAAACCCCTCGTCATTCTGCTGCTCCTCCGCATGGAAGCGCAGATTTTCCAGCAGGACCACACTGCCGGGCTGCATGGCCTCGACAATGGCCTTGGTTTCCGCCCCGATGCAATCGGGGGCCAGAACGACCTCCTTGTTCAGCAGCCGGGAAAGGCGCTTGGCCACGGGGGCCAGGCTGAACTCGGGCTTGCGCTCCCCCTTGGGCCGCCCCAGGTGCGAGCAGATAATGATCCTGGCATTTTCATCCAGGGCGTAGTTGAGCGTGGGCAACACCCCGCGGATCCGGATATCATCGGTGATGTTCTGCTGTTCGTCCAGAGGCACGTTGAAATCAACGCGGATGAGCAGCTTCTTTCCCTTGATGTCAAGATCCCGGATATTCTTCATGGAGCAGTTCCTCTCTCTAACTTTGTTAGCCGTAGTTCAAAAATAGCAGTGCTAACGGCGTAAGGAGCCGTAACGAAATGGCCAAGAATGGAGCAGCGCCGCTTACGCTGCTGTTAACGGCATTGGTTATTTCGTAACGGCTCCTAAATACGCCGACACGACTGTCTTTTCCATGAGTATCGCATCTTCCAGCGGCGAAGTGTAGTAGTTTTTTCTTCGCCCCACCCGGCGAAAACCGAACCGTTCATACAACGCCAGAGCCGGGGTATTGGCAGCGCGCAGCTCCAAAAAACAACGGCCGACCCCCTGCGCGGCCATACAGCACAAAGCGTGCGCCACAAGCTGCACCGCTATCCCCTGCCGCCGGTATTGTCGGCCGACCGCGATTTTCAGCAGCTCGGCCTCCCCGGCGCAGCTCCGGCCACAGACAAAGCCGCACACCCGCCCCGAAGCGCCCGATTCGGCAACGAACTGCCAGCCGCCGTCCTGGTCACGCTCACTGGCCAGCTGTCCGGCTGTCCACGGCGAAGGATTTTCAGACTCGATGGCCGTCACCGCCTCAAGATCTGCGGCGGTCATTGGCCTAACGGAAAAGGCGGGAGGCACACGATCCGAGGTTGAAGACTCACGTTTCTCCTTGAGCCTCGAACCTTTCACCTGTGCCTTTCCTTCCTAGATCATCTGCTCGGCAATGGAAACGGTCCGGTCGCCCAGCACATTGGTATAGCTGCCCAGCTCGTTGTCGTACCAGCCATAGACCACTGCCTGGGTCACCGGCACTTCCAGCCTGGCAGGCCCGCCGTTGCAACCGAGCTTGGCAAGATTCACCTTGAGGCTGCCCGTGCGGGTGTGGGTCTCCGTGCCCTCGATAACCGCGGCGGCAAAAGGCATGCCAATGATATCCGTGGAAACGTGCTGCTCGTCGCTGTATTCCAGATAGGGAGTGTTCTTGGCGTAATCCCGATAGATGGAGTTCACCAGCTTCCGTTTGATGGGGGTTTCCAGGCTCTCATCCTGCAGGTTGAGCACCAGGATAATCAGCGAGCCGGTATTGGTGGGAATCCGCACCGACTCGGCAATGAAGCCGATGTTTTTCATCTCCGGGATGACCAGGGGCAAGGCCTTTGCCGCGCCGGTGGTGGTCAGGATGATATTGTTGAAGATGCTGCGGTTTTTCCTGAGATCAGTGGCCCCGGCATTGGGCAACCGGTCAAGGACCTGCTGACTGCCGGTGGCGGCATGGACCGTGACCATGGAGGCGCTCAAAAATCGGTCCGCGCCGAAATGATCGAGCAGGGGCTTGATCATGAAGGACAGGCAGGTGGTGGTGCAGGACGCTGCGGAAATCAGGGTGTGCCGGGCCGGGTTGAAATCGCCGTCGTTGATGCCCATCACCGTAGTTACGGCGTCGGCTGGCATCTCCAGCCCTTTGTTCTTGATCTTGAAGGGGGCGGAGAGGAGCACCTTTTCAGCCCCGGCCTGCACATGGCCCCGCAAGGCGCCCTTGGGACTGTCGGCGTCCGCGGTCGGGTCGGTAAAGGCGCCGGTGGTGTCAACGACCAGGCGCACATCGTGTTCCTTCCACTTGATCCCGGCGGGATTCCTGGCCTCACGCAGGATCTTGACCGGCACCCCGTTGATGGTCATGGCGCCGTCCGCCTCATTGAGGTTTTCAATGACCTGGCCTCCCTTGCAGCCGTTCAGGTACATGCCGAGCCGCCCGTAGGAGCTGTCCCGGTCGATGGAGCTTGCTATGTCCTGAAGCCCGGTGCCCACCTGCCGCCCCACGTTGACCACAATCTCGGAAAAATACTTGCGGGAAACATGATGCCAGAGTGAAAGCTTACCGATCCGACCCAGGCCGTTAATGCCTAATTTCATGGGGATACATCTCCTTCTTCGCTTTGATTGAACAGGCACAATCTTGACTGCGAAACAATCCGTCGATTATACGAAAGGGTCATGCTTCCGGCAAGGAAAACTTTGCGGCCACGGCCCGGCAGCCATTGGCCGCATAGATAAAACACCCTAATCGCCCTCCGGCGCCAGGGGAGGACGCGGGATCTTGTGCAGGGGCTCCATGGGCGCTATATCCCTGGCCAGAGCCGGATCAATGTCCTGCAATTTCCGGGCGGTAACCAACACCCGTCCCTCAAAGGAACCCACCGCCCGGTTGTACGATTCCACCGCCCGGTCCAGCCCCTTGCGCATATCGTGGAAATGGTCGCCCAGCACCCCAAGCCGCTCATACAGGGTTCGCCCCAGCTCGCCGATGACCTGGGCGTGCTCGGCGATCTTTTCCTGCCGCCAGCCGTAGGAGACAGCCCGCAACAGGGCGATCAGGGTGGTGGGCGTGGCAAGGATGACCTTTTGCGACACCCCGTATTCGATCAATTCCGGGTCCTGCTCCAGGGCCGCGCTGAAAAAATTCTCTCCGGGCAGAAAAAGGACCACGAATTCCGGCGAGGGCTGAAACTGCTCCCAGTAAGACTTGCCGGCCAGCTGACCAAGATGGGTGCGCACCTGACGGGCGTGCTCCTTGAGCCGGGCCTGACGGGTCTCGTCATCCTCCGCCTCCATGGCCTCAAGATAGGCGGACAACGCGGTCTTGGAATCAACCACGATATTCTTCCCGTTGGGCAACCGGACAATCAGATCCGGCCTCAACCTTCCAGTTTCGGTGTCCACCGACCCCTGCTCGACAAAATCGCAATACTCCACCATCCCGGCCATCTCGACCACCCGCCGCAGCTGCATCTCTCCCCACCGGCCACGCACCGAGGGTTTCCGCAGAGCGTTGACCAGATTGGCCGTTTCCCCGTGGAGCCGGGCCTGACTGGTGGCCAGGGATTTGACCTGCTCGGTCAGACCGGCATACGCCTCAACCCGCTCTTTTTCCACCTGACGGATCTGATCATCAACCTTTTTCAGGGATTCATGCATGGGCAGAAGCAGCTCCTGAATGGACCGTTTCCTGGTCTCCATATCGGCCATGCCCCTTTCCTGAAACTTCGCCAGGGTCTGCTGGGCAAGCTCCAGAAAACGCTGGCTGTTGCTTTGAAAAATATCGGCGGAAATGGCCTTGAAGGCGTTGGCCAATTCCTGTCTGGCTTCCTGCAAAAGCTCCTGTTTTTCCTTAAGCTGGCGCTGCTCCGCCTCAAGCCTTGCCCCAAGCTCCGCACCCCTGGCCTGCAAGATCACGTTTTCCCGCCGCAGCCCGGCACACTCCTCCCCTCCTGCAGCCAACCGCCTCTCTAAATCAACAAGCTGCGTCTCCCGCAGCTGCACCCGCTCATCGGCCAGGGCGCGTTGCCCCGCCAAACGGCTCCGCATGAGCAGCCAAGCCGAAATGCCGCCGCAGCACAACCCGGCCAACCCCGCCCCTGCCAGAAAAAAAAGAAAAGATACATTCATCGGCACATTCCCCAAAAAACCTTACGAATACTCTGTAAAAAATGGAAAAAATTATAGAATTCAACCAAACCGTTATTTTCCGGTGCAAATCATCGCTCTTTTCGGTCACGGATGACCGCCCACATCACGCAAGGGAAAGAGGACCGCCATGGCTTTCCAGCTCACCAGCACCACCGCTCTCTCCGCCCACGGCAACCTGGTCAACTCATACAACCGGATGTTGACTTTTCCAAGAAAACCATTATTTTTACAAAAATGAATGTTCTGGTGCAATCCGGCGCCCTTGCCCTTAGCCAGACCAATGCATTGACAGCAAGCGTTCCTGGTCTGCCCCAAGGGGGCCGACCACATTCTGCCAAAGACAGCCTTGGCTTTTTCAAAGGAAAGATCAAGCCGTATCGTCCTGCCCCCCACTGTAACACAGACATCAAAAGGGCTCACCTGCTGGGCCCTTTTCTTTTTTTTATTACAAGATATTTCCCAAGCTGGAGTTTAGAGCCTGGAGTTTAGAGTTTCGCGTTCATTTAAAAAAAGTATTGACACCCCCAGCGGATTGTGTGGCCGCGTCTTCAAAAGAAGCTTTTGAAGACGCGGCCCCTGGAAGGAAGAACCCATCTTCCCCCAGGAGGCCGCTATGGAGACCAAGGGATACGGCAATATCCCCGATACCCTGTTTGAAGCTATCACATTTCTGGCTCAGGCGCTGCCGAAACGTCGGGAAAATTCGGGCCGCAAAATAACAGCCATCGCATCGGTCGACCGCCGAATGAGCTGAATTCGGCGGAGTTTCGGTGAATTTATTGTTACAAGGATTATTCCTTGCCAAGGAATTGCTCAACGGCAGGAAAAAATGAAACTCTAAACTCCAGTTAGAAATGGAATTACTTGCAGAAATAATCGATATATCAAGCACCGTCACCCCGGCGGAAGCCGGGGTCCAGAAGCTCTTGAGTACTGGATCGGAGTCTCGCTCCGCTCGCTTACCTCCGGCTTCCGCCGGAATGACGACACTGGGCGGAACGATAGAGTGCAAATTGATACAATCAAACATTATAGATGACCTTGAGGCCACCCCGGCCTCAAGGTCAACATGTCAAGCGGGCATCGGGGGGCCGGCCTCTCTATAACGAAGCGCCATGCCTTTGAGGAAATTCCGGAGAAACTGGTCGCCGCATTCTTTGTAGTTTTTATGCCCGGCCTTGCGGAACAAGGCGGACAGCTCGGATTTCGAGACCGGATTGCCGGCCTGTTGTAAAATGGTGAGCATGTCGCCTTCCTGGAGTATCAGGGCGATGCGGAGCTTTTTCAAGATGGAGTTATTGGTGAGCGGCTCGGCCGCTTGTGTGGACTGCTTCGGCCTGCCTTCCTGCCTGCCTCGCTTGTAGACAATGAGGCCGCTCAAAAAATCTTCCATAAGCGCATCAGCGCAGGGGAGAAAGCCTTCTTCCTCTTCTTTTTTCAGGAGATTGAGGATCTTGTCCGGTGCAACCGGATGGCCGGATAAGGTGAATATCTCAGCCATGGCAGCAGTGGGGAGAGCCAGGGCATATCGCACCCCGCGTAACACATCGTTGTTCGTCATTTTTTATCCTTCAGCAAAGCCCCAAGAGCGGCAAAGGGATTCGAGGTGGCAATCTTTTCCTGTTTCTCGCCCGGTTTCATCGCGCCATAGGCGTCGGCAACGCTTTGGCGGTCGTGTTCATTGTCATGGCAGTAGATGCACAATAACTCCCAGTTGCTGCCGTCCGGCGGATTGTTTTCGTGGTCGTGGTCCTTGTGGTGGACCGTGAGGTCGCGCAACTTTTTGCCGCTGAACTCGCGCCCGCAGGCACCGCAGATCCAGGGATACATCTTGAGCGCTTTCTCCCGATAGGTCTGCGCCCGTTGCTCCCGCTCGCGCTGGGCCTCGGACAGCATCCGGTTCGGGCTATCGGTATTGGTCGGTGGGGTCATGGGTGTTTGGTCCTGTGGTAAAAAAAAGGATTCTTGTTTCAAGCCCCATGGTCGGGGTGTATTTCCACGGCCATGGGGTGAGGCAGGTCCCATTCACAAGGCAAAGTCTCATCTCAGGCAGGCCCGGCGTGCAGCTTCAGGCCCAGGGCCTTGACCACCTTCAGGATCGTGCCGAATTCCGGGTTGCCGTCGGCGGAGAGCGCCTTGTACAGATTTTCCCGCGCCAGGCCCGTGTCCCGTGCCAGCTGGGTCATGCCACGGGCGCGGGCAATCACCCCCAGGGCGTGGGCGATAAAGGCCGGGTCGTCTCCCGCTTCCTGGAGACAGGCGTCAAGGTAGGCGGCCATGTCCGCGTCGGTTTTCAGGTATTCCGCAGTGTCGTACCGGATAAATTTTTCAGCCATGGTCTAATCCCTCCACTCTTGAGCGATGCG
>JAJZSH010000084.1 GCA_021822005.1 Deltaproteobacteria bacterium
TCCGATCTGACAGAGCGGGCTTTGGATACAATGGAGCCTCTCCAGGCAGTCTGGGCAGAAGAGCAGGTCCGGCGCGGGGCCCAGCGGCTTTTCGCAGGAAAGACAGAACGAGGGCAGCAGGAGATCGAGGAGGGCTTTAAAGAAGAGTTTCATGGTCGGCCAGGAATCTTTTCAACACCACAAGGCCATCCGGGGTAAATTGTTCAACGGCGGCAAGGGATTGCACCGCATCCACCCCGAGAAAGAACCCACCCTCCACCTCTTCCGGCTGGAGGACAAACGGACCCTCTGCCGTGCAGGAAAAGACCCGGCCCCAGACCCGGTTGTTGTCGGCTTCATGATAAAAATCGAAATGGCGGGTGAGGGCAACCCTGCGCACGCCCAGCTCTTCGACCAGTTCGCGTTTCGCGGAAAGCTCGTAGGATTCCCCGGCCAGGACCACGCCGCCGGTGGCGACATCATGGTAGCCGGGATAGATATCCTTGCCCATGGTCCGTTTCTGGACAAAGATTTCCCCGTGCCGGTTAAAGACCAGGATGTAGCAGGCCCGGTGGATGAGGCCGCCCTCCCGCATCACCCGTCTGGGCACATGCGCCATCTCATGGTTCTGCTCATCAACGATCAAAACGATTTCATCACCGGGATTCATTTTTTCAGGGGCTCCAGTCTGCTGCTTTGCAAAAAAAGTAAGCCGTTGTTCAAAAATAACTGTAACATTGGGATGTCGTAATCGGCAGCAGTGTTAACGGCGTAAGGAGCCGTAACGAAGCAGCGCCGCTTACGCTGCTATTAACGGCGATGGATATTTCGTAACGGCTCCTGAATCTCTTATACCATGGAAAACGAGCCTGGGGCAGGGAAGATCATTTTTCCCACTGCCTGATCAGGCCATAATCCAAAGGACGGGTTGGTCATGGAAAAAAAATTCCAGTTTTCTCTCAGTTATCTGTTCATCGCCCTGGCTATCTTCATCCTCCTCCAGAACTGGCTTTCGCCGCAGATCAACAATGTTTCCTACAGCCAGTTCAAGAGTTACGTGACGGAAAAAAAGATCAATTCGGTGGTCATTTCCTCAACCCTGCTCAAGGGGTATGAAAAGGTCGAGAGCAGCAAGAAGGAGCCCATGTTCCCCAAGGCCCTCTATGTGACGCCGCGGATTGATGACCGTAACCTCGTGGATTTTCTGGAAAAATATAATATCGAGATTATTGCCGCCAACGAGAACACCTTTCTGCGGACCCTGTTGTCCTGGATCCTGCCCACCCTCTTCTTTGTCGGGATCTGGATGTTCATGATGAAACGCATGGGCCAGGGCGCGGGGGGCATGATGACCCTGGGCAAGTCCAAGGCCAAGATCATCGCCCAGACCGATCTTGGGGTTGATTTCGATTCGGTGGCTGGTCAGAATGAAGCCAAGGTCGAGCTGGCCGAGGTGATCGAGTTCTTGAAAACCCCGGAAAAGTTCACCCGCCTGGGCGCCAAGATTCCCAAGGGCATCCTCCTGGTCGGCCCTCCGGGCACGGGCAAGACCCTGCTGGCCAAGGCGGTGGCCGGGGAATCCGGGGTGCCGTTTTTTTCCATCAGCGGCTCGGATTTCATCGAGATGTTCGTGGGCCTCGGCGCGGCCAGGGTGCGCGATCTCTTTGAGCAGGCCAACGCCAAGGCGCCCTGCATCGTGTTCATCGACGAGCTGGACTCGCTGGGCAAGGCCAGGGGCAGCGGCATGATGGGGGGACACGACGAGCGGGAACAGACCCTGAACCAGCTGCTGGCCGAGATGGACGGCTTTGAGGTGAACAAGGGGGTGGTGATCCTCGCCGCCACCAACCGGCCCGAGATCCTGGACCCGGCCCTGCTGCGGCCGGGCCGCTTCGACCGGCATATCCTGGTGGACCGGCCCGACCTCAAGGAGCGGGTGGCGATTCTGGCCGTGCACAGCAAGGGGATCATCCTTTCCCCGGCGGTTGATCTTGAGATCTTCGCTCGCCGCACCCCGGGATTTACCGGGGCGGATCTTGCCAATCTGGTCAACGAGGCGACTCTGCTGGCGGTGCGCAAGGGCAAGGAGCAGGTGGAGGCCACCGAACTTGAAGAGGCCATCGACCGGATCGTTGCCGGCCTGGAGAAGAAAAACCGGGTGCTCAACGAGACGGAGAAGAAGACCGTGGCCTATCACGAAACCGGGCACGCCCTGGTGGCCACCTTCCGCAAGACCGCGGAAAAGGTGCACAAGATCAGCATCGTCCCCAGGGGTATCGGCGCCCTGGGCTACACCATGCAGCTGCCCACCGAGGACCGTTTTTTGATGTCCAAGACCGAGCTGCTGGAAAAAATCGATGTGCTGCTGGGGGGCAGGGCCGCGGAAAAGATTATCTTCGACGAGATCACCACCGGCGCCCAGAACGACTTGCAACGGGCCACGGACATCGCCCGCAGCATGGTGGCCATGTACGGGATGAACGAAAAACTAGGCCAGGTCACCTACCTGCAACAGGCAAACCAGTTCCTGCAGCAGGGCTTGTTCCAGCAGAAGGAGTTCAGCGACCAGACCGCCCTGCTCATCGACGAGGAGGTGCGGAAAATCATCGAGACGCGCATGGAGCTGGCGGAAAAGACCCTGGTCGAACAGCGCCCCCTCCTGGAAAAGGTGGCGAAAACCCTGCTGGAGAAAGAGGCCCTGGATGATGAGGAGTTCAAGGCGCTGCTGGCGGAAGGGGCTCCGGCTGTGTAATTTGGAGGTGCTGGAGACATGCCCGCCTGCGGTTTACAGCCCCAGGCCGCGTCGAATCCGCAGGAACACCCGAAATGCGGGCAGACCGGAACGGCAGCGGCTGGAAAGTGACCTTCGCCCCGAGCGGCGGCAGGTTGCGGCGTTGTGCGGCACTGAAGCCGGTACCGATCCTGAATCTGGTTTCGTTGGCTGTACCATCAACCATTTTGTTAGTGTCAACAAAATGGTACAGCCCTCTTTCCCCCCCTCTTTTATTTCCCAATTGCAAGAGGTTAAGATCAGGCATTGCGGCCTTCCAGGCCTTTTAGCCATGCCCGTCCGGTTTCGGTCAGCCGGTATTTCTGCAAGCGGCTGTTGGGTTTTTCAGGAAGGGTGTATTCTACGAGCCCTTTGTCCAACAGATATTTCATGGTGCGTTTGAAGGCCCCGGTCTTGGTGCGCAGCTTGAGGTGAACGATTAGTTCATTCGCCGGGAGCGGCTCCGGAACAAGCGCATCCAGGATCGACTCCGACTGGGCCCCAAACTGGTCCTTTGACTGGGCCCATGGCACGGCGCGGAGAATCATCTGCAGGATGAACTCGATGAATGGGGTCGAATCGCCCTGTTGCGTGCTGGCGTTGAGAGCGGCGTAGTAGTCCTGCTGATGTTCGTGGACGATGCTCTCCACGGGGACATTGGCGAACAGCGGATTCCAGCGGCTGAGGATCATGGTCTGCCAGAGCCGCCCCATCCGGCCGTTACCGTCCTCAAAGGGGTGAATGAATTCAAATTCGTAGTGAAACACCGAGCTGGCGATGAGTGGGTGTTCGCTGGTGGTTTGCAGCCAGCGCAGGAGGTCGTGCATCAGCGGCTGTACCCGGTCGGCGGTCGGGGCCATGTGAATGACCTGCTGACCGGCCATGACGCCGACCCCGCCGCTTCGGTAGCGGCCAGGTGCGTCAAGCAGTCCGCCCATGATGATGCTGTGCGCGGCCAGCAGGTCTGCTTCTGCCGAGGGTTGCCACTGGGTGAAGAGGTCATAGGCCTTGATGGCGTTGCGTGCCTCTTGAATTTCCCTGGGCGGGGCTATGACCCGCTTGCCTTCAAGGATGGCGGCGATCTGCGCTTCGCTCAAAGTGCTGCCCTCGATTGCCAGCGAGCCCCGAATGGTGCGGATGCGATTGATACGTCGCAGGCGCACTGATTTCGCGGTGGTCCTCAGCGCAGTAAGGTGTCCGACAGCTTCGCCGATTTCGGTAACCAGAGAGACGATGGCGGAGGTGAGAGTGTATGGCGGGGCATACGGTTGACTCATGGCGCATCTCCGCCAGCCAAGGCAGCCATCAATCCCTGTTTGAGTGAACTTTGTGCCGCTTCGAGCCGATCAGCAATCTCCGGATACTCCTGCATCAGTTCGTCCGGGTCGCCGAAGGGCGGATTGATGATGGTGAATTTTTGGGTGAAGGAATGCATTCAAAGCCCCTCCCGAATTGTCTGAACTGGGATGCCTTGAGAGGTCAGCAATCGTCAAGCCAGCGGTTTTGCCGGTAGTAGCTGACTGCTGACAAACTCTCTGATTCTGGTGTTGGCGATAAGACGGTCGAGAGTCGCGGCGGTGAAGACCTTGCCGTTCAGACGCAGCAGCAGGTCGCGCATATCGGCCCGTCTCTGCCGGAATCCTCGCCCATCAATGCAGGCGACCACTTCGTAACGCGGCTTACCTTCGCGGACATGCTTATTCCTCTGGGTCTCCAATTCCTTGATTCTGGTTACCTTGTCCCTGGCGGTGCCGTCATCGCTGGTGACCTTGGCCTCAATGATCACGACTGGGTTGATCTCATCGGGGATACAGAAATCGGGGGCTTGCCCGAAGCCCGGTATTCGTTCGGCACGCCCCGTCTTGCGATAGGAGATACCGGCCTCGCGCAGACGCTGTTCAATGGCGTTCTCCATGACCTCACCCACCAATTCGGAAACCGCATCCCGATGGGCGGCAAAAGGGCGACCCAGGTAGCGCTCATATAGCAGCACGGCGTAGGGGACGTTCTCCCGGACGGCGTGCCCCAGTGATTCGACTCCGAAGGCGGTGTCAAATTTAGCCAAACGGTGGAGAACACCCTCCTGTTCCAGAGGGGCGCCTTTGTCGATGTACTGAATGGCGACCTTGATCAGGGAATCGATCCGTTTTATCGTCTTGGTGGCCGAGTTTCTGGCTGTCAGCTTTTGATAATAGAAGATTGTCCTGCAATCTTTGTCGATATTACGAGCCGCGCCCTGGGTTATATCGCTACCCAGTTCTACCCGTGCCAACTCAGCCCATTCCGGGGCGGTCATGCCCAGTATCGAGCGCAGAACCCCTAGCACGAGACTGTTCTCCTGTAGGGCGCCCCGGATTGTTTCTAAGGAAAGGGACTGAAAGCCCTCCGTGTTCCTTTTTAAAACCTCATAGGCTGACTGGAAATCGGGATAGCGTACAAATCCTACTCCGGTGGGCATGAGCAAAAATTCCGACGACAGATCGGAGATCGTTGCCGTAACCATCTCTTCGATATGCGTCTCCAGCTCTTTCTGTTGCAGCTCAAACGGACGCTCTCCCGACATGTTTCTCACCCCCTAAAAAGCAATCTCATCGGTTCTGGCGTTATAGTGCGCCAGATCTTCATTTACTGCACATCCCACGTCCAGCATTTCTTCGGCCGAAAGGTGGGCGACCTCGATCTCCTCCGGCTTCGGCAACACAGCCATGTAACGTGCCACCACGCCTAGTTTCTGTTGGGCCGACAGTGCGGGATCCCACGCCGTTTTTAGGTCCCAGACGGCCATCCGCGTCAGGTGCCCGAAGATGATGCAACGAGTATCACCCCGCCTCGGTTTGAGGCCCCCCTGTCGGAGCATGTCCAGGTCGTCGGCAACAAGCTCGGCGAAATCATCGGCGGTTTTTGCCAAACTCCGCCGGGAGACGGTACCCGTGGAGCGGCAGACGAAGACCGTATCCACCACCGATGAACCTGTGCCGCTGATGTGAATAGAGGCACCCATCTCCGCAGGGCAAGGGAGCGCAACGGTACAAGCCAGTCCGGCGTCCAGGATAGCCAGCGCCACGGGATAATAGGCATCCAGACGATTGTGGTGGTAGGTGAAGACAAAGGGACGGCCCGGCTTGAGGGCCTGACTCATATTACGGAAAACCGACGAAAGTCCCTTGCTGAAGTGATCCAACCCTCGCTCCATAGTGATGTTGCCGGTTAACTCGTCCCGGTTGCGGGTGGTGGGTGACTGGAGGGCCGGGATGGACTCCCCTGCCAGCTTGCGTAGCCAGACATAGCAGAAGTCCATCAGCTCGGCGTACTGCACGTTACCGAAGTAGGGAGGATCGGTAAAGATCCCGTCCAGACTGGCTGCTGGCAGTTCGGCGTTAGTGGCGCTTTGGCAAAGAATGCGCACCTCCCGCTTCGGCTCGTTCCCCCTCGTGTCTCCGATCCACTCTCCCGGGATTGGCACTTGAACCTTGCGGGCACCATCGTGGCGGGTCTCGAAAGGGGTATCGCAATACTGTTTGGCTTTGAAATACTTCTCAACAATGTTCGACCAGCCGCCGCTTCCCACGCTCACCCCGCCGCCGTTGGCGATACCCAGCAGGCTGGATTCGCACTGGATCAGCCCCACCGGGAAGCCATGCACTGAGAAGATGTCCAGCGACTTCAGCGCCATGGTGTCATAGCGGCAGACCATGTTCTGGTAGCGCAACAGGTCGGAAAGGTTGGTGATCAGAGCGTTGCGTACCCGTTCGTTCTTCTCTTCTGCAATAATCCGGCAACTCAGCTCCAACCCCAATAATTGGCGCTCGTTAAACATTTCCCGATATCGCTGATAGCCCCAGCGCAGTAGACGATCAGTCTCGTCACCGGGGGGAATAGTGTTCTCCGGCACGAAACGGGCGCCGATTTTTACCAACAGGGCCTTGGCCTGCCCGTAACGGGCCAGGTCTGCGGCGGCGGGCCGTTTGAAGAAACGTCCGGTGTGGCTGGGTTTGCAGGTCCGGCAGTGATACTCCATGGCGAACATCCGATGGCGAGGCGGTCCGGCGTTCGGGCTGGGATAGGTTGCAAGTGTGCCGCAATGGGGACAGGCGCATTTGCTACGTTTGGCGGGGCCTTCTACATGCAGATCCGTTGAACAGGAGGCGCATTTCTTGAGATGCTTGCAATCCTCCACTTCGTTTAGGTCGCCGCAGGCATGGCAGACCAGCACGTTCAGTGGATGGCGCTTGTCTTGCGCCAGCAGATAGCCGGGGAAAAGGTCGAACTCCTTGCCGCAATGGAGGCACTCGTGTTGCTTCACCCAGAGGAAGTATTTCACGTGAGCTTGATCGGAGCCGCATTTCAGGCAGGTGGTGCGGTATAGCGAGCCAATGTGCTCTTCCAGCGTCTTCAACAGACCGGTAGCGGCTTTGCGGTAGGCTCCTAGATTCAGGTGTTCGATTTCTCGGTTAACGATCCACCAGGCCATGGGGTTGATGTCGTAGCCCAGCACGTCGCACCCCACGCGGTTGGCCTCGATCAGCGGCGTCCCGCCTCCCATGAAGGGATCGGCGATAGCGATGCCTTTGAAGTTGTTGGCGGAAAAAAAGGCCTCCGTTAACGGCTGATCGCCGTATTCTGAGAGAATAAGCCCCCGGAACAGCGTCCCCGGACGCCGGGCAAACCACTTGTGTACAGCGATGATGGGGCGGTAATTCTGCTGGATCTGCTTTTCACGCAAAGCCAGGGAGGAGATGAGTGGGATGTCGAAGAGTTTTTCTATGGTCATGGGGAGAGATTAGAATTTTGACTGATGGAGGAGAAAAACAAAGAGATCTGGCATTAAAACACCCTTGGAAAAACAAGGAGAAAATAGGAAACCCTCAGTTTTCTCGAGACCGACCATTTTCCCGACCTCGGGAAAATGGTCGGATACCCCATGTCCGGAGAATCCACAGGTGGTTTTCGCCTCTTAGAAAGTTGTCCCATTTCGTGTAGCCAAGCAGATTCGGTCCCCGGTGAAAATCTCAGGCGCCGCCAATTCAACGGAAAATGGTGCCACTCACCCCAAGGTGCTGAGCACCTTTTTCACCACATTGCCGTCCGCTGTCTTGCCGAAATGCTTCATGATCGGACCCATGGCCTGCATGGGGCTCTTGAACTGGGAGAGGTCGATGTTTTCCTTGGCCCAGGCGGCGATCTCTTCTTCCGTGGCCATCTTGGGCAGATACCGCTCCAGGATCTCCAGATACTCTGAGCTGGCCTCTTTTTTGTACTCCAGAGTCTGCCTTTCCGATTTGCACAACCCCATGATCAGGCTGATGATGTCGTCGTCGGTGATCTCGTCATCCCGCTTGGCCCGAGTGCTCTTTTTGCCGCTGTCCAGGGTGATGGGCATGGTGATCTTGGTGGGGAATTCGCTGAGGATGATGCGAAGCGCGCCCCTCACCGCCTCGTTTTTGCTCAGCATGGCGGCCTTGAGGTCGTTTTTCAGTTTGGCCAGCAGGGTCATGCCCGTGGCCGCGTTCCAGCCGTATGGTGTTTCAGAGCCCATTATTTTTTCCTTGTCTGGTTTTGGTTGTGCTCAGCGGAAGGTGATCAGCAATATGGCGCCAAGCAGCAGGAGCAGGGGGCCGTTGGCGATATAGACCGCATAGACCACGGGGTATCTGGAGCCGAGCATCTCCTTGAGCCGGGTCCGGTTGCAGAGTCTGGGGATCCAGAAGGCCACGGAGACGAAGAGCCCTAAAATGGCGAGGACGAGACCGGTGCCGGCAAGAATGGTGTGCATGACGCGCTCCCAGGCCTATTCGGCTTCGATTTCGGCGATGCGGGTGGTGATGATGGTCTGGCAGGCCGCAGCCCTGGCCATGCCTTGCTCGTTGCCCTTCTGCTCATAGTACATCTGGCTGAGTTCCAGGGATTCCAGGGCCAGCCGCAGGTTTTTGAGCTGCGCCCCGGCCGGGTCTGTCCGCCAGAGGGCGATGGCCTCTCTCGCCTGGTCTTCGTTGTTGATATTCATGATGCGCCGTATTGTACAGCTTTTTGGTGTTTGCGGAAATCGTAAAAAAACGGTTGTCCGTCTGTCGGCGGTCAGGCGCCGGGAGAATGGGGAAAAGCGGGGAAAAAATACCCCCGGAAAACCAGGGAGGGAGGGGTTTTCCAGGGGGTGGGGATTGTCTCGCGCCTCGGACGCTTACGCCTTATAAAAATTTTCCTTTTCCGCCCCGCACTTGGGGCAGACCCAGTCATCGGGCAGATCGGCAAAGGCGGTGCCCGTCTCGATACCGTGTTCGTAATCACCTTCCTCCGGGTCGTAGACATAACCGCAGGGGCATTCATACTTGTCCATGATGGATCTCCTTTGTTGGCTATCGGATACTTGGAGTTTGTCCGTAAATAAATCCTTTGTGTTCGCACCCGTTTTGTATTTTAACCACCGGAACAATATGCCGGGTCAATGACCATTGAGGGCCAGCAGGATATCCACGGCAACCGCGGCAATGGACAGGACAAAGATGAACAGGTAGTTGAGGTTCTCCTTGGATTTGATGATGGAGGAGAGCACATAGGCGATGAGCGCCCGGTCTTCGCTGGAGATGTCGCCCTGGCCCTGGATTTTTTCGAGCAGCCGGTTGGCGCGGATGGCGTTTTTTCGTTTCTCGGAAATATGGTAGCGGTAGGCGAAAAAGAAGATGTAGCCGATGACCCCGAAATACCAGACCGGCCGCAGGAGGGAGGGGCTGAAGGTGTTGATGATGGTCAGCAGCCGGAAGGCCACGGCGGACAGCAGGCCGATCACCAGAAAGAGGTAGATGACAAAGGGGGGCACGGTTTTGGGTATGGTGGTCATGGCTGGATGTTCCGGATCTGTGATTTAAGGAGGCTGGAATCCTCGGGCAGAATATGTCCCCGTACCCAGGCGTGCATCAGCCGCTTGAGTTTGTACACCAACGCACCCAGGCTGTCGCTGTGTTCCATGATGGCGTTCATCGCGGCATCGATCTGCGCGTTGCCGACGCTGTATTTGGCGTTCCAGGCAAATTAGCCCATGAAACATGTCTCCCGTGATTTTTTTGAGTGAGATGCTTCATTGTATGGCGGCGAGACGAGGAAAAGCAACCCGTAAATCATGGGGCGCGGCGGAAAAGGGGAGGGCGCCGGACAAGATGCTATTTGCAATCCCAAACGGTATGTGCTAATCCTTTTGACTTTCCGGCATGGTTTTCGCGCCTGTTTTCCAACCCCCAAGGCGCCTTTTTAAAGAGAACACAGCATTGTCGATCCAGGCATAACAACGAAGGAAAAAATATGACCACTCAAACGATTATCTATACAGAGGTTGATGAAGCCCCTGCCCTGGCAACCTATTCCCTGCTCCCGATCCTCCAGGCCTATACCAGGGGCTCGGGCATTGCCGTGGCAACAAAGGATATCTCCCTGGCCGGGAGAATCATCGCCAACTTTCCGGAAAACCTGAGCGAGAGCCAGAGAATCCCGGATGATCTGGGCGAACTGGGCAAGCTCGTCAAGCAGCCCGAGGCCAACATCATCAAACAGCCCAATATCAGCGCCTCCATCCCCCAATTGCAAAGGGCGATCAAGGAGCTGCAGGACAAGGGCTATGCGATTC
>JAJZSH010000085.1:0-6786 GCA_021822005.1 Deltaproteobacteria bacterium
CGATCTGATCGCCTGGATGGCGCGGGCCGCGTCGAGGTCGAGCACCGCCACCCGGATGATGTCGCAGCCCGCCTTGGTGAGCCGCGCGATCTGCGCCACGGTGGCAGCCACGTCGCGGGTGTCGGTGTTGGTCATCGACTGCACCGCAATGGGGGCATCGCCCCCCACCGCTACGTTGCCTATCGTGATTTGTCGCGTTGTTTTGCGTTCGATCATGGCGCCCGATTATACATGGTCAGGCACCATTCCGCACCTCCATTTTCCGCCGGAGAAAACGCGGAAAGACCGGAGTGGCGTCGTGTTTTTTCAGTTTTGTAGGCTGGTTGACAGATTGTCTTTCGTGGGATACATTTCTATTGTGAAATACGAATTGCACAGCACGGCCACCTTCTCCAGGTGGTTTGGTAAAATAAAAGACGTTGCCGTAAAACAACGTATTCTTGCTCGGCTTGCGCGGGTGGAGAACGGCAGTTTTGGCGACTGCAAACAACTTTCTGGAAACCTGTTTGAGCTTCGGTTCTTTTTTGCCGGCGGATTGCGCATCTATTACACGATCAGGGAAGAGAAGATCGTTCTCTTGCTTGCTGGGGGTGGCAAGACAACCCAACACAAAGACATTGCCACGGCGGAAAAACTTATGCGCGAAACGGAGGTGTAATTCGATGAATAAAACTTCTCTTTTTGACATTGCTGAACATCTTGAAACGGATGATGATATTCGTGGTTTCCTGCACGAGGTGGCTGCAACGGGGAGCGAGGCGGATTTCATCCATGCGCTGGGGATAGCTGCCAGGGCAAAAGGAATGACCGAGGTTGCGAAGCGTGCCGGGGTAAGCAGGGCAAGCCTTTACAAATCGCTTTCTTCAACCGGATCACCTAAGTTCGACACCGTGGTCAAGGTGCTTGAGGCTCTTGGTTGCAGACTGGCCGTGGTGTGATCATGGGAAAACTGAAAAACATCCATCCCGGTGAAATCCTGCTTGAGGAGTTTTTGAAACCGATGGGGATCAGCCAGAATGGGCTGGCCCGCGCCCCGCTGCTTGGCTGAATCACGTCGCCTGTCGGCGGCGAATCGTCTCCTTGGTTATGAATCCTGATTACCTGCTCCAATCCTACTTCTACGAACTGCCGCCGGAATTGATCGCCCAGGCGCCGGCCGCAAGCCGGGACGCCTCGCGTCTGCTGGTGCTCGATTGCCATGACGACACGCTGGCCGACCGCACCTTTGGTGACGTGGCCGCCCTGATCGCGCCGGGCGACCTGCTGGTGGTCAACGACACCCGGGTTTTTCCGGCCCGGTTGCTGGGGCGCAAGGAAACCGGCGGCCAGGTGGAGCTCTTTTTGCTCGAATACCCAACCGCAGCGGTGGAAGGGGAGGTCACGGTCCTTGGCCTTGTCAAAAGTTCGAAACGGGTGCGGCCGGGGATGGCGCTTTTCTTCGGCGAGGGGCTGCGGGGGAAGGTGGTGGATTTGCTGGCGGATGGCAAGGTGCGGATCAGGCTCACCCTGGCTGGGCCGCTCGATAGGATGCTGGAGCAGCACGGCCGCATGCCGCTGCCGCCCTATATCGACCGCCGGGAGGGGGAGCAGCCCGGCGACCGCGAGCGCTATCAGACGGTCTATGCCGCCAGGACCGGGGCAGTGGCCGCGCCCACTGCCGGGCTCCATTTCACCGAGGAGTTGCTCGGCCAGCTGCGGGCGCGGGGCGTTCTCTTTGCCACGGTGACTCTGCATGTGGGCTACGGCACTTTTGCCCCGGTGCGGGTCACGGATATCCGGCAGCACGCCATCCATGCCGAATACCTGGAGGTTTCGGCCGAGACCGCGGCCTTGGTAAACCGGGTGCGGCAAGAGGGGAAGAAGGTCTGGGCCGTGGGCACCACCTCGGTGCGGGCCCTGGAGTTCGCAGCCGACGAGCAGGGCAACGTCCACCCGACGAGCGGCCTCTGTGACCTCTATATCTATCCGGGCTATCGATTCCGGGTGGTGCAGAACCTGATCACCAACTTCCACCTGCCGGGTTCGTCGCTGCTCTTTTTGGTGAGCGCCCTGGCCGGCCGCGAACGAATCCTTACCGCCTATGCCCATGCGGTACAGGAACGTTATCGCTTCTTCAGCTACGGCGATGCGATGGTGATCCTGCGCTGATTGAAAAAGAAGGCTGTTGCGAGACGTGGTCGCAGCAGCCTTCTTGATGGGTTGCGGGGTATCGGGGCGTGAGCTAACAGCAGCCGCAGGAGCCGGCCTTGCCGCAGCTTGGGGCCGCAGCGGGGGAGCTGCTGGTCGAGCTGTCCGCTGAAGAACTGGTGCATTTTGGGGCCGAACCGCTGCCGCTGTAGCCATCGGCGTACCAGCCGCCGCCTTTCAATTGAAAGCTCGACTGGGAGATGATTTTCTTGAGGGCGCCGGAGCAGCTTGGGCAGGTGGTCAGCGGCTGTTCGGCAAGGCTCTGCCACTTCTCGATGACTTCCTGGCAGGACTGGCATTCGTATTCGTAGATGGGCATGCAAACCTCCGTAACGAAACAGTTGTGGTGCCAAAACAAGGCGCCGGCTCGGCTGATCCGCGCATTACCGATCCGATACGGCTGGTTGCGTCAGGATGCGGAACCGGGGCGCTGAAACGTCGGTAATGTAATGCCGGGATGCGCTTCTGTCAATCCGTGGCCGTGCTGATCTTTCTAATAGACCGAAATTACAGGATAAAATATCGTTTCCCAGGGGGAGTGATTTTTTTCGAACCGCCAGGAGCCCGATACGGTATAGTAACATTGGAATATATTGGAGGATATTGAGGGAGAAACCTGTGCAGCAGATACTCACCGCCATGGCCACCGAGGGCATGGTGCTGGCGAAGAAAATCGAGACACCCGAGGGCCGCGTGCTGTGCGGCAAGGGCACCGTGCTTTCCGACACGGTACTCGCCCGGCTCCGGAGCATGGACATCCAGCATATCACGGTGGAGGGGCATCCGGTTCCGGTGGAGGGTGAAAAGAGCCTGGAGGAGGAACTGGCTGAACTGGATCGCCGTTTCAGCCTGGTGACGGATGTCGCGCCGCTCATGTATCTCAAGAAGCGGCTGCGGGCGCGGCTCATTGCCGCACGGAGGTCTTGATGCTCGGCGACGAGAAGGAAAAACTCCGCAAGTCTCTCCGGGAGATCAAGAACCTGCCGACCCTGCCGGGCATCGTTGCCAAACTCTCCAAGATGGCGGAGAATCCCGACACCACCACCACCCAGATGGGCCAATTGATCGGCAAGGATTATGTCCTGGCGGCGAAACTGCTCAAGCTGGTCAACTCCGCCTTCTACGGCTTTCCCCAACGGATCAGCTCGCTGAGCAACGCCATCATCCTGCTTGGCTTCAACGTCATCAAGAGTCTCATTATCAGCGCCTCGATCTTCGAGATCATGGAGGATCAGGACGTCGAACTCTGGCAGCATTCCCTGGGCTGCGCCGTGGTCTGCAACGTGCTGGCCAAACGCCTCGGGGTGAGCGACCCGGAGGAGGTCAGCACCGCCGGGCTGATCCATGATATCGGCAAGGTGGCCATCAAGATGGAACTGCCGCGGCAGTATGCCGAGATCAACGCCATTGTCAAAGAGCGGCAGGTCGCCCGCCGGGTGGCCGAGATGGAGGTGCTGGGGGTTGATCATGCCGAGGTCGGCGCCTGGCTTGCCAAAAAGTGGAATCTGCCGGACAAGCTGGTGGAGCCGGTGGCGCATCATCATGAGCCTGACCAGGCGGCCAGGGCGGTGAAGCTCGCCGCTGCCATCGTCCATTTCGGCGATATTATGATCCGCGGCCTGGGCTACGGCCATGGCGAGGATGTCTGGGTGCCTACCCTCAACCCCCATGCGTGGGAACTGCTCAAACTCACGCCGCCGATCCTCGACGAGATTCTCGATGAGGTGGAGGAGAAGCTGTGGGATGTCCGGGGCTTCACTCTCGACATCAAGGCGGAGATGGAAGCCGCGGCCAGCGCTGACCGCAGCGCATCGTAACCCTTCGCGAAGACTCTCACCCCATGTCACGTCTGCTGGTTGCAGGATCGGAAACCTTTCTTCCGCCGGAATGTCGGGTGCTGCTGGAGGCCAAGGGCTACAAACTCAAGATCTGCGTCCGTCTTCAGGATGCGGTGGCGCAGGTCCTGGAAGACCCGCCCGACGTGCTGCTGGCCGAGAAGGGCTTTGCCGGCGATGGCGACCGCCAGCTCATCCGGGCGGTGGGCGCCTGCCTGCAAAAGGCCAACATCCCGGTGCTGCTGGCCCTGGCCGAAGTGGAACTGGTTACCGAGATGGATTGGAACCACTACCCGGTGGACGACATCATCCTCCGGCCTTTTTCGCCGGAGATCCTCTTGGCCCGGCTGCGGCTGGCCGAGGCACGGATGATGCGGGTCTTCGACAACAACCCCCTTTCCCGGCTGCCCGGCAACACCTCGATCCTGCGGGCAATCCAGAAGACCCTCGATACCGAACACGGCTTCGGCATCTGCTACGTGGATATCGACAACTTCAAGCCCTACAACGATCGGTACGGCTTTGCCCGCGGCGATGAGGTGATCCTGATGGTCGCCCGCATCATCGTCAACGTGGTGGAGGAACTGGGCCGCGACGAGAGCTTTGTCGGCCATGTGGGGGGGGATGACTTCGTGTTCATCGTGCGGGAGGAAAAGATCCAATCGCTCTGCGAGCGGGTGCTCAAGAATTTCGAACTGGTTCGCAACATGTTCCTTTCGGCCGAGGACGTGGCCGCCGGGGCCTTCATCGGCAAGGATCGCCAGAACCGTGAGACCCGTTTCGGCCTGCTTTCCATCTCCATTGCCGTGGTAACCACCGGCAGCGGCAAATACCACCACGCCGGCGAGGTCTCGGCCGTGGCCTCGCAGGTCAAACACTATGTGAAGCAACTCGAAGGCAGCAACTATCTCATCGACCGCCGCGACGACTAACTCTCCTGCTGCATCTGTTTCTGTTGCCCTGTTTTGTCCTGTTTCCTTCCCCTGCTGTTATCTCGCGATGGATTTCCGGCCCGTTGTTGATTCAGCCGCCTGTTGCGGTGCGATGAACAAGGCGTGTCATTGGACAGACGAGATGAAATGTAGGCAATGGCGACAGGCAAGTAAGAACGTTTTTTAAAGAAGATCGATAAAAATATTGCTCGGCGGGTTGGATTCTTGTAGAAATGTCCCAGGATATTTGAATTGGAGTTTTCAGATAATCAGGAGGAAGAGTGTATGGCAAAGTCTTTGGTTGAGATGGCCGCCGAGCTGGTGCAGGCGCAGTGTGCAGCGAAGAGCATGACTACCGACGAGATCGCTCTGTCGTTGCAGAACACCTTCAATGCGCTTCAGGCATTGCAGCTTGATGAAGCAAAGAGTGCTGCTGCCGAGGGTGGTGCGGTGCAGGGTCCGGCCATGAGTGCCGATAAATCGATCCAGAAGAACAAGATAGTCTGTCTGGAGTGCGGTCAGGAATTCAAGATGCTCTCGCCGAAACATCTGCGTTCCCACGAATTGACCGGCAAGGAGTACCGCAAGAAATACGGTTTTTCCATGCGCCAGCCGCTGTGCGCCAAGGCGCTTTCCGACCGGCGCAAGAAGGCCGGCAAGGAGCGCGGCCTGCCCGAGAACCTGCGCAAGGTCATAGCCCAGCGCAAGAAGGGCGGGGCAGCCAAGGCCGCCAAAAAGGCGGCAAAAAAGAAGTAGTTCGCTGGCGAGTCGTTTCTTCGGGGCACCCTGGCGCAAGCCGGGGCGCTTTTTGTTTTTGGAAGCGCCGGTTGCCTGTTGACTTTTGGCAGGGGGGAAATCATAGTGCGAGCGGTGTCTCGGCGATGAATTCAACCAACGGCATTTAACTATGATCGGCGTTTTTGACTCCGGCGTGGGCGGCATGACCGTGGCCCGCGCCATTGAACAGCTTCTGCCCCGGTATCCGTTGGTCTATTTCGGCGACCTGGCCCGGACTCCATACGGCTCGAAGAGCGCCGACACCATTGCCGCCTATTCCTGCCAGAACACCGAGTTTTTGCTGGAGCAGGGGGCGAAGCTCATCGTCATCGCCTGCAACACCGCGGCGAGCATCGCTTCCGATCTCTTGCGGCAGCGCTTCGATGTGCCGATTTTCGAGGTGATCACCCCGGCGGTGCATACCGCTCTGCGCTGCACCGTGAACGGCCGGGTCGGCGTGATCGGCACCCGTGCCACCATCCGCAGCGGGGTCTACGAGCGCACCATCAAGGCGCAGCGCGAGGGATGCCAGGTCTATTCCCAGGCCTGCCCGCTCCTGGTGCCGCTGGTGGAGGAGGGGTGGCTCGACAAGCGCGAAACCAAAATGATCGTCCGCCGCTATCTTCAGCCCTTGAAAAACAACCAGGTCGATACCTTTGTGCTGGGCTGCACCCATTACCCGCTGCTCCGGGAGATCATTCAGGCGCGGATCGGCAAAAAGGTGCAGGTGATCGACTCCTCCGCGGCCCTGGCCGCCGAGCTGCGCGACTATCTCGACCAGCACCCGGAGCTGGCCGCGGGACTGGCGGCCAGCGGCCAGCCAAGCAGGTACTACGTTTCCGACGTCACCGAGGCGGCTACGGCCATTGCCCAGCGCATCTTCGGCCGGCCGATCACCCTGGAAAGGGTCCTGATGGACCACTAATCTTGAGGATGCCATGCGCCTGTTTCGTTTCTGTTGCCTTGCTCTCTCGTTGCTTGTCGGTCTGCCGGTGGTCACGGCGTCGGCCGAGCCTGCCCCGGCCGAGGTTGCCCAGCGTCTCCAGCAGGCCTAC
>JAJZSH010000085.1:6796-10224 GCA_021822005.1 Deltaproteobacteria bacterium
CAGCGCCCGCTTCGAGCAGCTTACCACCGTGCCCATGAGCAACCGTACCCGCAAGGGCAGCGGCACCGTGGTCTTCCAGAAGCCCTACAAGATGCGCTGGGATTACCAGAAGCCCGACGCCCAGGTGCTGGTGAGCGACGGCAAGAAGGTTTCGCTCTATGTGGCGGCCAGCCGCCAAGTCATGGTGCGGGCCATGGACGAGTACCTCCAGTCCGACGTCACCTATGCCTTTTTCTCCGGCCGCGGCCGCATCGTGAAGGATTTCACCGTGGATGCCTCCCCGCCGGAGAAGCAATTGGCCGGTCTTTATGCCATCAAGCTCACCCCCCAAACCACCCATCCGCAGGTCGATTACCTCTATCTCTGGGTGGACCCGAAGCAGTATTTCATTACCCGGTTTGAGGTGGTGGACCAGTTCGGCAGCGTCACCACGCTCAGCTTTTCCGGCATCGAGTTGAATCCCTCGGTCAGTGCCGCCACCTTCCATTACACCCCGCCGCCTGGCACCGAGATCCTCGAACAGTGATGGCGGTATCGCGTCCGGCCGATACCGCCGGGCGGTTCCAGCCGGCCCTGATCGCCATGCCATGGCCGCTCTACAACCGGCCTTCCATTCAGCTTGGCGTCTTGAGTGCCTATCTCAAGCAGCAGGATGCAACGCTGGAGCCGGTGACGCTCCACCCCTATCTGGAGGTGGCGCAGCGGCTCGGGCCGGAGGTCTACCACCGCGTCAGCCAGAATCTCTGGCTCTGCGAGGCGCTTTACGCACCGCTCCTTTTCCCGGAGATGCACGAGAGTGCCGGCCGGCTGGCCAGGAAGCTCATGGGCCGCAGGCCCTTTCTCGATTTTGACCGCACTGTCATCCTGCTCCGCGACCATCTGACCGGCTGGGTGGAGCGTCAGCCGTGGCCGACCATCGACCTGGCCGGTTTTTCTCTTTGCTTCCACCAGCTTTTTGCCTCGCTGGCCGCGGCCCAGGCGGTCAAAAAAATCTGCCCGGAGCTGCCGGTGGTCTTCGGCGGCTCCTCCTGCGCCGGCGCGGCCGGGGAATCCCTGAGGCGCGTCTTTCCCTGCGTCGACCACATCATCAGTGGGGAAGGGGAGCAGCCTCTGCTGGCCCTTTGCCGCCGGCTCGCCGGCCGCCCGGCCGATCCTGCGCAACCGCAACTCCGCGACCTCTCCGATCTGCCGGTGCCGGATTACTCCGGCTATTTTGCCGAGATGGCGGCCCACTTCGGCCCTGGCCTGCCGTTTTTGCCCGAACTGCCGGTGGAGTTCTCCCGCGGCTGCTGGTGGAATCGCTGCACCTTCTGCAATCTCAATCTCCAGTGGTGCGGCTACCGGGCCAAAAAGGCCGCGGCCATGGCCGCCGAGGTGCGGATCCTGGCCGAACGCCATGCGGTGGCGGATTTCGCCTTTACCGACAACGTGCTGCCGCCCAAGGAGGCGCCCCGTTTTTTCGAACTGCTGCGGCAGGAGGGCCACGATCTGCGCTTCTTTGCCGAGATCCGCGCCAATCTGCGTGAGCAGGAACTCGCCACCATGCATCAGGGCGGGCTCACCGTGGTGCAGGCCGGCATCGAGGGCTTAAGCGACAGCCTGCTGCGCCGGATGGAGAAAGGGGCCACGGTGCTGGACAACCTTGCCCTGATGAAGGCATGCCTTGCCCAAGGCCTCCGGCTCGAAGGCAACCTCATCGTCGAGTTCCCCGGCTCCACGCAGGCCGAAGTCGAGGAGACCCTGGCGGTGCTTGATTTCCTCTGGCCCTTCCCGCCGCTCACCACCGCGGCTTTTTTCCTTGGCCACGGCAGCCCGGTGGCGGAGCAGCCGCAGGAGTATGGCGTTGCCGCGGTGAAAAGCCACCCCCATTACCGGCGGCTCATGCCGCAAGAGGTGCTGGCGCAACTCACCCTGCTCATCGGCGATTACAGCGGCAACCGCGTGGCACAACGTCGCCAGTGGGCGCCGGTGGTCGAGAAAGTGGCAGCGTGGCAGCGGTTCCACGCCCAACGCGGAGAGTCGGCGGTGAATCGGCCGCTGTTGAGCCTGCGCGACGGCGGCACCTTTCTGCTCATCCGCCAGGAGACGCCCGCGGGGCAGGTGCTCCACCACCGGCTCAAGGGGACCTCCCGCCGCCTCTATCTTGCCTGCGAGGCGGTGATCGACCGCAAGACCTTGCTGGAACGCTTTCCGCATGTTACAGAGAACAACTTGATCGCCTTCCTCGGCGATCTGGCGGCCAAACGGCTGCTCTTCCGCCAGGGCGAGCATTATCTGGCACTGGCGGTGCGGGAACGGAAACAAGGAAAGAGATGAGCCGATGAGTACCTCCTTTGCCATGCTGGTCTTGGGCGGCTGCCGCAGCGGCAAGAGCCGTTTTGCCGAGGAGTGGGTTGCAGCCCGCTACCCCCGCCGAACCTTTGTCGCCACCATGGCCCGCACCGACGATGCCGAGATGGCGCAGCGCATCGCCCTGCACCACCAGAGCCGCAGCGCGGACTGGCGCACGGTGGAGGAGCCCCTCGACCCGCTGCGGGTGCTGCGCAGCCGGCAGCACGAGACCGATATCTTTCTCATCGATTGCCTCACGCTCTGGATTACCAACCTGCTGCTCCATGAGTTGTCGGATGCCGAGATCGAAGGCGCGGTGCGGGAGCTGGCCCAGGGGGTGGCCGCGTCGGCGGTGCCGGTGGTGATGGTGGCCAACGAGGTGGGGCTCGGCCTGGTGCCGGAAGCACCGTTGGGCCGCCGTTTCCGCGACCTGGCCGGTTGGACCAACCAGCAGATGGCCGCGGCGTGCAGCCATGTGGTGCTGATTACCGCCGGCCTGCCGCTGCCACTCAAGGGGAATCTGCCATGACCGAACCAACTCAGGCCTCCAGCCCGCTCGCCGTGCACGGCGGCAATATCCTCGCCACGGCCGAGGCGCTTGGCTGCAAGGTGAGCGACCTCATCGATCTGAGCAGCAACCTCACGCCCTTTGGCACCATGCCGGGGCTTCAAGAGGCGCTCATCGCCGGCCTCGACGAGATCCGCTATCTGCCGGAGAGCGGCAGCGAGTCGCTCTGCGCGCTCTTTGCCGAAAAGAACCGGATCAGCCGGAACGCCGTGCTGGCCGGCAACGGCACCACCGAGTTCATCTACGCGGTGCCCGCGGCCTTTGGCTGCCAGCGGGCGGTGATCGTCAACCCGACCTATGCCGACTACGCCACGGCCTGCCAGTGGGCAGGGGTGCCGGCCGAGAGCTTCATTCTCGACCCGGCCTCGGGCTTCCGCCTCGATCCTGCCGCCCTGGCGGAAAGGCTCATTGGCGGCGAGCTGGTCTTTCTCTGCAACCCCAACAACCCCACCGGCGTGCTCACCCCCTCGGCGGAGCTGGCCGCGCTGGCGCGCTCCAAGCCGGAAACCCTCTTTCTGGTGGACGAATC
>JAJZSH010000086.1 GCA_021822005.1 Deltaproteobacteria bacterium
TGAGGCGTATCGAAAACATGTTGCCGAGAGAGCGGAGCAAGGCCTGCCCCCCCTCCCCCTTTCCGCCGGGCAGACCACGGTTCTGGTTGAACTGCTCACACACCCGACCGCCGGAACGGAAGAAGCCCTTCTCGACCTTATCACCAACCAGGTGGTGCCGGGCGTGGATGAGGCATCCAGGGTCAAGGCAGAGTTTTTGGCCGGGATAGCACAGGGGAAAATCGCCTCGCCGCTCCTTGATAAAACAGCGGCGGTGAAACTGCTGGGCACCATGCTGGGCGGCTACAATGTCGCGCCCCTCATCGCCCTGCTGGATGATGCGGCCCTGGCCCCGGTTGCGGTGGCGGCGCTCTCGGGCACCCTCCTGGTCTATGACGCCTTTCAGGTGGTGGTGGCCAAGGCGGAAAATAATCCCCAGGCCAGGCAGGTGCTTGCGAACTGGGCCGAGGCGACCTGGTTCACCTCCCGGTCTCCCATGCCGGAAGAGCTCACCGTCACCGTGTTCAAGGTGGTGGGCGAGACCAACACCGATGACCTTTCTCCGGCCTCCGAGGCCTGGAGCCGCCCCGATATCCCCCTGCACGCCCAATCCATGCTGATGAACCGTCTGCCCGGGGCGCTTACGATGATCGAAGAGCTGAAGAAAAAGGGGTATCCCGTGGCCTATGTGGGCGACGTGGTGGGTACCGGCTCCTCCCGCAAGTCCGGGGTCAACTCCATGCTCTGGCATATGGGGTGCGACATCCCGTATGTGCCTGCCAAGCGCACCGGCGGGGTGGTGATGGGCTCCACCATCGCGCCCATCTACTTCAACACCGCCGAAGACTCAGGCATGCTGCCCATTCACTGCGATGTGACCAGCCTTGAGACCGGCGACATCATTACCATCAACACCCGCAAGGGTACGATCAGCCGGGACGGGCAGATCGTTACCCGCTTTGTCCTGTCGCCTGCCACCCTGCCCGACGAGGTTCAGGCCGGTGGCCGGGTAAACCTCATCATCGGCCGGGGCCTCACCGCCAAGGCCCGCGAGGCCCTGAATCTTCCGCCTTCCACCCTGTTTACGGAGCCGGAGGTGCCGAAAGATACCGGCAAGGGCTACACCCTGGCCCAGAAGATGGTGGGCAAGGCCTGCGGCCTGCCCGGGGTGCGGCCCGGCATGTACTGCGAGCCGAAGATGACCTCGGTGGGCTCCCAGGACACCACCGGACCCATGACCCGCGACGAGATCAAGGAGCTGGCCTGCCTCAAATTCTCCGCCCCCCTGGTCATGCAGTCCTTCTGCCATACCGCCGCCTACCCCAAGCCGGTGGACGTGAAAACCCACCAGACCCTGCCCGGCTTTATCAGCGAGCGGGGCGGCATCAGCCTGCGTCCGGGAGACGGGGTGATCCATTCCTGGCTCAACCGCATGGTCTTGCCCGACACCGTGGGTACCGGCGGCGACTCCCACACCCGCTTTCCCATCGGCATCTCCTTTCCGGCCGGCTCCGGCCTGGTGGCCTTTGCCGCCGCCACCGGCTCCATGCCCTTGGTCATGCCGGACTCGGTGTTGATCCGCTTTACCGGCCAGATGCAGCCGGGCATCACCCTGCGCGATCTGGTCAACGCCATCCCCTGGGTGTCCATCCAGCAGGGCCTGCTCACCGTGGAGAAAAAGGGCAAGAAGAATATCTTTGCCGGCACGGTGCTTGAAATCGAGGGCCTGCCCGATCTTGCGGTGGAACAGGCCTTCGAGCTGGCCGACGCCTCGGCCGAGCGCTCCGCCGCCGCCTGCACAGTGCGCCTCAACAAGGAGCCGGTGGCCGAGTTCCTGCGCTCCAACGTGGCGCTCCTGAAAAATCTGCTCACCCGAGGCTATCAGGACGCGGAGGCCATCCGCAACCGGATCATCGCCATGGAGGCATGGCTGGCAGCGCCCGAATTGCTTGCCCCGGATGTGGACGCCGAGTACAAGGCGGTGCTCACGATCAATCTCGATGAAATCACCGAGCCGGTGCTGGCCTGCCCCAACGACCCGGACGATGTGAAGCTGCTCTCCCAGGTGGCGGGCACCACAATCGACGAGGTGTTTGTCGGCTCCTGTATGACCAACATCGGCCACTTCCGGGCCCTGGCCAGGATCCTGGGCAACGGCCCCCAGGTGGCAGGCCGCCTCTGGGTGGCGCCGCCTACCCGCATGGACGAGGAGCAGCTCAAGGCCGAGGGCCTGTACAGCATTCTGGGCAAGGCCGGGGCGCGCACCGAGATCCCCGGCTGTTCGCTCTGCATGGGCAATCAGGCCAGAACCCGCGACAACGCCGTGGTATTCTCCACCTCCACCCGCAACTTCGACAACCGCATCGGCACCGGCGCCAGGGTGTACCTGGGCTCGGCGGAGCTGGCCGCGGTCTGCGCCGTTTTAGGACGCATCCCAACCCTGGCGGAATACAACGAGATCCTTGCCGAACGGGTGACCCCCAAGGCGGACGAGGTATACCGCTACCTCAACTTTCACCGGATCGCGGGGTACGCGGAGAAAGGCTGGTAGGGAAAAAGCCGGAGGCGGGCTTTCCCTGGCGGGAGGTTCGCCTTTTTTGTGCCGGAGTTGGAAAGATGCGGCGGAGACTTGATGGAACCCCTACCGGTCGAGATCGTGGACGATTTTTGGCCCGACCGGGGAGGGGAGGGATGACCTATCTCCTTGACACCCACGTTTTTCTCTGGCTGGCTCATTTTTTTTCGCTCAATTTCTGTCCAACATTAAGCAGATTGCGCTGTCATTTGATAACGACAACAGGTGTGTCATGTCATCTATAAAAAAGGGGAAGTGTTATCCTGCTCACCCTACCCACGGAGTGTAGTTAATTCCATCTGCAATGGCCCCTGCCACCTGCAGCTGATTTTCCTGAGACTCGCTAAAACCGGCTAGGGCACTTTCTCTTGTCATGGCCCCGCTGTTAACCGCGCCAACCCACCAATCGTAACCATACTGCTCGGGGACCCTGTGTAGCGCGTTATTGTAGAGCTTGGTGATAAACTCTCCAGTAGTAGAATTTGCACCATACAAGCCACGAAACTCATCGCTACCGATAAAACCGGCTGCAACGGCTTCTAACGACAGACCATTATCCATTTGAGCAATCCAGTATCCCAAGCCACTTGTGTCGGGGGTTCTGTCAAAAGCTGCTTGGTAAAGACGATACGCTTTACCCGCCGTACCATCGATATCCAGTGCTACCCCCATATCCGCAAAGCTTAATCGCTCGATATTGCTCAAGGTATCGGTGCCTTCGCTGCCACTGCTGACGGCATAACCAGTTGCCGTCTTAGTGATTGTGCAATCAGAGCGGTTGTTGCTGAATATGGCGGTATCAGTGCCTGCACCACCGTTCAGAATGTCGTTACCCCCGTTTCCTTTTAATTTGTTTGCCAGGGCATTGCCGTAAATAGAATCAGCATATCTTGACCCGGAAGCATCCTCAATATCACCTGTCAGCCAGTAGGCGGTATAAGGTGAATCCAAATAAATTTCTGAAGAGAGAAAGGCGTAACCGGCCTTTGTAGCGAGAAGCGGTGAGGGCTGCCAGTCCGGCAGCTGGATGGTCCAAGCATTTGAGGACCAGGATACATCTATACGGTCATACCCGCCTGCATCCCATATCGTTGAATATGTGTTTGACGTGGTTAGATAGTACGTGTTGTCGCCCGCATTTGTTTGAAGATTAGGGCCGTACAAGTACTGAATGCCTAAGATATCCAACAGCATCGGCGTTGCGGGCTCCCAGCTCAGACGATTCCAATTGTAATCGTCATTGTATGACATGATTGAGAACCAATCCTTATCGAAATCTGCCATTCCTATGCTTGTGAGTGTTGGTCTCCCCGTTCCTCCATCGTCATGCGGATGTTTTAGGCCAAGCGTATGTCCTATTTCATGGACAGCTAGAGCAAAACCAGCTGATCCTGGGGCATAACTTGGCAGGGAATTTGCCGCGCTCAGAATATTCAGAAAAATGTCACCAGGCGCACCCTGGTACACAGAAATGTTATATGAAGAGTCAGGAAAAAGACCTATGGCCCAGATGTTTGCATTGCCGATTTCTACGCTGTCCAGTGATACAACTATGTCGGCATATGGTGCGGAATTTGAAGGATTGCTGAAGTACCCAGTATATTGAAAGTTAATATTTGCATAGTACGCATAGGTGTCGAAAGCTCCCTGTAACTGAGTAACAGCGGAAGAGGGGGATATCCAGTATTCTCCATTAAAACCATTCGACAAGGCCCAGCGAACAGTGCGCGTTGAATCCAATTGCCAAGTATAGCCATTCGTGGCGGCATCAATAAATGGATCTCCCGTGAGAGAATATGGAGAGCTTGACGGTAACGCCATATCGTACTCCATTGCGTTTTGAAGATCGGCTGCCGACGTAAACCACAAAATCATTTACAGGCCCAGGCCTGGGCGCAACAACAGTCCTCCCCACTGATTGACAAAGGGGGAAAAAACCCTAGCCGATTGTTTCATTCATAGCATATAGCCTCGGTTTCACAAACACAACGGTAAAACCGGGACAGATTTGTTTTTCCAAAAAAACCAGGAAGGTTGAACCCGTAAACCCCAGCACTGGACACCTGAAGAACAAAAGGCGAAAAAACCCGCAAACCATTTCTGGCGCGGGTTTTTTTTGTTGTAACTCAAACGGATTGCTCCGCAAATGAACATGGCGGAGAGCGAGGGATTCGAACCCTCGGTAGAACTTTTGATCCTACACTCGCTTAGCAGGCGAGCACCTTCGGCCTACTCGGTCAGCTCTCCACAATTCTTATTCGCTTGTTGTTGGCGGAGGAAGTAGGATTCGAACCCACGGTACTTGCGTACAACGGTTTTCAAGACCGCCGCCTTAAACCACTCGGCCATTCCTCCCTCAAGTCCGTCAGTTATGTACCATTTCAAAAAAGGGCTGTCAATGCTTGAAGGGCTCCCGGCCCGGAAGAAAAGTGGTCGGCAGCACCGCTGCCGTCTTTTAGCGGACCGCCTCAATAGCCTCGGCCAACTTTCGGACCCCAATGATCTCCATGCCCTTGACCCCGCCCTTGGGCACGTTGGCCAGGGGGACAATCGCCTTTTTAAAGCCATGCTTGGCCGCCTCCCGCAAGCGCTCCTGCCCGCTGGGCACGGGCCGGATCTCGCCGGACAACCCCACCTCGCCGAAAACCACCAGCTCCACGGGCAAGGGTTTGTTTTTCAGGCTGGAAAAAACCGCCAGGAGCAGGGCCAGATCGGCGCTGGTCTCGCTGACCCGCACCCCGCCCGCCACATTGATGAACACATCCTGGCCATAGGTGGCGATGGAGCCGTGCCGGTGCAGCACGGCCAGGAGCATGGCCAGCCGGTTCTGCTCAAGCCCCACCGTGACCCGCCGGGGATTCTCGCTGTGGCTGTCGTCCACCAGGGCCTGCATCTCCACGAGCAGGGGGCGGCTGCCTTCCCAGATCGCCATGACCACGCTGCCGGGCATGGCCTCGGCGTTTCTGGAAAGAAAGATGGCCGAGGGGTTCGAGATTTCGCGCAAACCCTTGTCGGTCATGGCGAAAACCCCCAGTTCGTTCACCGCGCCGTAGCGGTTCTTCACCGCCCGCATCACCCGGAAACGGCTGTCCCCGCCGCCTTCGATGTAGCAGACCACGTCGATGATGTGCTCCAGCACCCTGGGGCCTGCCAGGTCGCCGCTCTTGGTGACATGGCCCACCAGGAAGATGGCGACGCCGGTCTGCTTGGCAAACTGGGTGAGCAGGGCGGCGGACTCCCGCACCTGGCTGACGCTGCCCGGCGCGGACTGGCTGTCCGCCACCTGCATGGTCTGGATGGAATCGATCACCATGACCTCGGGGTGTTCCTTAAAAGCCGTGGCGCAGATCTCCTCCACCCTGGTTTCCGCCAGCAGGAGCAACGCCTGATCCGGCAGGCCAAGCCGCCTGGCCCGCATGGCGATCTGCTGGAGCGACTCCTCGCCGGTCACATAGAGGCATTTGCGGGTAAGGCTCAAGTTGCAGCAGACCTGGAGCAGGCCGGTGGACTTGCCCACCCCCGGATCGCCGCCGATCAGCACCACCGAGCCCGGCACCAGGCCGCCGCCCAGAACCCGGTCCAGCTCGCCCATGCCGGTGGAAAAACGGACCAGCTCATCCCGGCCCACCTCGGCCATGGTCTGCACCTGGGCCAGGGCGCCGGAATATCCCTGAAAACGGCGCGGCGGCGCGGACAACGGCTGCTGCTCGACCAAGGTATCCCAGGCGCCGCAGCCTCCGCACTGTCCGGCCCATTTGCTGAACACCCCGCTGCAGACGCTGCATACATACGATATCTTCTCTTTGGCCATTCTCTCCCACCGCCTTTCCTTGTACCTTGGGCCTGTTACCTTTCACCTTCCAAAGCCTTCCGCACCGTCTCGGCCAGCACCCGCATGGTAAGGGGCTTCATGATGAAATGACGGATACCCATTCCCTCAGCCGAGTCTTCGCCGATTGCCGCGCTGTACCCGGTGCAGAGGATCACCGGCAGGCCGGGCCGGATCTTCCGGGCCTCCTGGACAAGCTGCACCCCGGACATCCTGGGCATGGTCTGGTCGGTGATCAGCAGATCAAAATCATCAGGCTGACGGCGAAACTCTTCCAGGGCCTCGAGGGGGCTGGTTCTGGCCGTCACCCGGTAGCCAAGCCCGGAAAGCATGGCCTTGCCAATCTCGACAATGCTTGTCTCATCATCCACATAGAGAATCCGCTCCTGGCCGGAAGGAAGCATCCATTCCTGCACGCTTTCCGCTGCGGTCGCCCCCTTGCCGATCTGCGGCAGATAGACGCGAAAAACCGTGCCGGCGCCCACGACGCTGTCCACCTGCACCATGCCGCCATAGCTTTTGACAATGCCATGCACCACCGCCAGCCCCATGCCCGAACCCTTGCCCACCCCCTTGGTGGTGAAATACGGGTCAAAAATGCGGGAGAGAATCTCCGGCGTCATACCCGGCCCGGTGTCGCGGACACTGAGCAGCACATACTGCCCAGGCAGCAGGTCGCCTTCCCCGGCGAGCTCGCCTTCATCCAGCTCCACATTTTTCATGACCACGGTCAGAAGACCCCCCTCCGCCTCCATGGCATGGAAGGCGTTGGTACAGAGATTCACCACGATCTGATGGATATTCGTGGGATCGGCCAGGATGGCGCCACAGTCCGGATCAATATCCTCGCGGATTTCAATGCTCGCCGGAATCGAGGCCCGCAGAAACTTGAGCGCCTCCTTGACAATGGGCCTGGGCGAGATCGGACTCCGCTCCTCCCCGCTTTTCCGGCTGAAGGCCAGAATCTGCTTCACCAGATCCCTGGCCCGCAACCCGGCCCGCAGAACCTGCTGGATATCGGCTCCGGCGCTGCCGGCCTCTTGGGGCAGACTCCTTTTCGCCATCTCGGCATAACCGATGATGGCGGCAAGAATATTGTTGAAATCATGGGCGATCCCTCCGGCCAGGATGCCGAGGGCCTCCATCTTCTGGGCCTGCCGCAACTGTTCTTCCAGCTGCTTCCTCCCGCTGATGTCATGGCAGATGGCGATGATCTCCAACTGCCCCTCGCTGTGCACCAGCGTGCCATTGATTTCCACCGGGGTGAACTCTCCCTGGCCATCGACATAATCGACTTGCAGATGGCGGATAAAGCCCAGCCTGACGCATTCCTCCACCGCCTCCCGGTTCCTGGCCAGATCGTGGGGTGCCATCCATTCGGCCACCCGGCGGCCAAGAATCCCGGCCAGGTCTTCGTGCCCGGTCAAGCGCACATACTCCTGATTGGCGTCCAGCACCCGGCCCTGGCCATCTATCTTCACAAAGCCGGTGCCGGTGGTTTCGATCAGAACCCGGTATTTTTCCTCGCTTTTGTGCAGGCCGTCTTCCATGGCCCGTTGTTCGGCCAGCATCTGGTTTACCGCCTTGGCCAGAGACCGGAACTCCGTAAAATGGAGGCCTGAGGTCTCCATTTCCACCTTTTCCCGGGCCGCCTTGTCAAAAAAGGTTTCAAAGGCGGTAAAGGCCTGCTGGATTCGCCCTGCCGTTTTGCGGACAAACAGCAACCCGGTCAGGAGAGCAGCAAGCATCAACAGCAGGGCCAGGCCGACAATCTTGACAATCTCGTGCCGCAACTCACGCCGGGCCCCGGCGCTGGCAGCCTCAAGATCATCAAGATAGACCCCGGACCCCACGTACCATTGCCAATCCTTGACTCCGCGCACGTAGCTGAGTTTCAAGGAGTTGCGTTCCTCGCCCAGTTTCGGCATCACATACCAGAAAAACCCGCCTTCCTTCCGGGCCAGGGCGATGGCTTCCGCCACAATCTTCACCCCGTTGGCGTCGGTCAGACCAAGCATATTCCGGCCCTTGGCCGGGTAGGTCAGGGAAACCCCGTCCCACTGCCCGGCAAAGACATACTCGCCCCCTCCGAAACGCATCTTTTCAATGCGCTCCAGCGCCTCGGCCTTGACCTCGGCCTCGGTGTCTTCCAGGTATTCGTCCGCGCCAATGAAACAGTCAAGCTGCGGCAGGTATTTGATAAAAGAAATCTTCTCGAACGCCTGGTCAGGGGGAAACCCCGGCTTTGGCCAGTGATAGGAGACAAAGCCCTCTCCCTTGCTCCGGGCAAGGCCGATCATCTCCCGGATTACAGAGGCGCCCTCGGTATCCTGCATGGTCAGGAGGTTTTTCTGCTCAAGTTCCGGCCGGGCCGCATGGAGCTGCACCGCGCCGTCCATGGCAACGACGAAAAAATAGCCCCTGCCGTTGTTAAAACGCTGCTTGCGCAGAGTCTCACGCACCAGGCTGCGGAGTTCCTTTGTGCTGTGCAAGCCTTTGCTGATCTCGTAGAGATGGCTTACCACCCCATGGGCGTCCACGACCCTGGATTTGAGACTCCCCTGCACCCTGGCCCGGACCTGGGCCTTCTTGATCTCGATATAGGAGACCGCCTCGGCGACCCGCATTTCGAGCTGGTGCTTGCGCGCCTCAACCTGCTGCCCCCAGAGCGCATCGACCTGGCGCCGGTAGCGGCCATACTCCTGCACGATTTGAAAGCCGCCAAGGGCCAGGACCAGTCCGGCAACCACCAGCGACATGGTGACCAGCAGTTTCCTGGCAATGCTGTTAGCGGGAAGAATCATTGACTGCCCCCATGGTGAAACGTTCTCGCCACCTCCGTTCAAACAAGCCGGGCCAACACCTGATTGGCCACGGGCAGACCTGCCTTTGTAAGGCGCAGGCTGTCTTCTGTAACCGCGACCAGCCCCTGCTGCCGCAAATCCTCCAGTATCCTCCCATAATAGCCCGGCGGCGTCAAACCAAACTGCCGGTGCAGCCGGGCAAAAGAAACCCCTTGGATCATCCTGAGCCCCATGACCACGCTTTCCCGGAATCTGGCCGCCAGCGGCAGGCATTCACCCTCGGCAACCGGGAGTTCCCCTGCCTGGACCAGCCCGGCAAACACCTCGGGCTCCTGCACC
This sequence comes from Deltaproteobacteria bacterium, assembly GCA_021822005.1. GTDB lineage: Bacteria > Desulfobacterota > Desulfobulbia > Desulfobulbales > Desulfurivibrionaceae > Thiovibrio. The sequence goes on from JAJZSH010000086.1 coordinate 9,527, forward strand.
GTGCTGAACCTGAACCCGGACAGGCAGGAGACCGCCCCGGCCCCCAGGCCCAGATAGGCGCCGTTTCGCCAGTAGTTGAGGTTGTGGCGGCATTGACGGCCCGGTGCGGCGTAGTTGGAGATTTCATAGCGCTGCAACCCGGCCTGGGCCAGAAGCCCATGGGTGAGTTCGGCCATGGCCAGGGCCTCCTCCTCACCGGGCAGGGTGAGGCCGCCTTTTTCCACCAGCCGGGCAAAGGGGGTTCCCTCCTCGATGGTCAGCTCATAGCAGGCCAGATGTTCCGGCGCGTGGGCAAGGGCCTGGACCAGGCTGTCTCGCCAGTCCGCCGCGCTCTGGCCGGGCAGACCGTACATCAGATCCAGATTGATATTGGCAAACCCGGCCCGCCGGGCAGCCCCGATGGCGGCATCGGCCTCGGCCACCGTGTGGCTCCGGCCAAGCCCGGCCAGCAGCCGGTCGGAAAAGGCCTGCACCCCGAGGCTCAGACGGTTGACCCCGGCCCGGCGCAATTCGGTCAGCGCCTGCACCGTGACTGTGTTGGGGTTGGCCTCCACCGTGATCTCGGGATCTTCCCTGAAGTTGAAAGATTCCAGGCACTGGCCGACCAGGGTGGCCAGCTCGATTCCGCCATAAATGGTCGGGGTGC
>JAJZSH010000087.1 GCA_021822005.1 Deltaproteobacteria bacterium
TCATCGGCCTGCTCATGTGCAATAGCACACTTCGCAGACCTCTTCCGCGCATCTGCGGCACTGCTGAACAGTTACGTTTTGTTGTTTACGATCCTTTCCGGTTTCGAACTGGATAGTTATATTAATGAGAATGCGTTTTGTTAAAAATTCAGGACGTTATCCTAATTTTTTTCCTAAAGACCGTCAACCGATTTAAGCAGCATGGGGAGGATGGGCTTTGGCCCTTACACCTTGGCCAGATTTTCCCCCACCACCGTGTTCACCACCAGGGGAACGTCAAGCTGCATGACCCCTTCCATGGCCTCCTTGACCACACCCCCGGTCGCCTCGATTTCCGCAGCCGGAACCTCAAAGACCAGCTCGTCGTGGATCTGGAGCAGGAGTTTGGCGCCAAGGCCCTGTTCGCTGAGCCGCCGGGTGGCGGCGATGGTGGCCAGCTTGATGATGTCGGCGGCCGTGCCCTGGATGGGGGTGTTGATCGCGGTGCGCTCGGCAAATTCGCGGCTGGTTTTGTTGCTGCTGGCAATGTCGGGCAACAACCGCCGCCGATTGAGCAGGGTGGTGACAAAGCCATCCTGCCGGGCCTTTTCGACAATCTCCTCCATGAAGCGTTTCACCCCGGCATAGTGGGCGAAGTAGCGCTCGATGAAGGTGGCGGCCTCCTTGCGGCTCAGGTTGAGCTGGGCGGCAAGGCCGAAGGCGCTTATCCCGTAAATAATGCCGAAGTTGATGGTCTTTGCCACCCTGCGCATCTCCGGCGAGATAAAGGCCGGGTTGACCCGGAATATCTCGGCGGCGGTCTGGTTGTGGACGTCCAGGCCGGTGCGGAAGGCGGCAAGCAGGGCCGGATCCTGTGCATAATGGGCCATGACCCGCAGGTCGATCTGCGAATAATCCGCCGATAAAAAGAGCCGGCCCGGCGCGGCAACGAAAGCGGCCCGGATTTTCTGGCCCTCGGGCGTGCGGACCGGGATGTTCTGCAGGTTGGGGTTGCTGCTGCTCAGGCGGCCGGTGGCGGTGACTGTCTGGTTGAAAGAGGTGTGGACCCGACCGGTTTTGGGGTGGATGAGTTCCGGCAGTTTGTCCACATAGGTGTTCTTGAGCTTGCTCAGGTTCCGGTGGGCCATGATCGCCGCGGGCAGATCGTGCTGTCTGGCCAGGCTTTCCAGAACCTTGACATCGGTGGAATAGCCGGTCTTGGTTTTACGGCCCTGGGGCAACCCCAGTTTGGCAAAGAGGATCTCGCCGAGCTGGCGGGTGGAATTGATGTTGAATTCCTCCCCGGCCATGGCATAGATGGTTTTTTCCAGTTCCGCCAGCTGCAGGCCGAAATCCTCGGACAGACGGTGCAGCAGGGCCTGGTCCACGGTGATGCCGGTCTGTTCCATCCGCACCAGAATGGGGACCAGCTCCATTTCCAGACCGGAGAAAAGCTCCCAGAGGCCAAGCTGTTCGAGCTGTGGCCGGAACTGTTGCCAGAGCAGAAAGGCCCCCGCCACATCCTCGCAGGAATAGTCCTTGGCCGCCTCCGGGGCAACATAGGCAAAGCTGTCGGGCCGCTTGTCGCCGCCGGTGACTTCGCTGAAGCTGGTCAACCGCTTGCCGAGCATCTCCAGACACAGGTCGTCGAGCTTCTGGGAACGGCGGGAAGGGTCAAGGAGGTACGAGGCGATCATGGTGTCCCACAGGGGGCCGTCCAGGCGGAGACCATGGTTTTCCAGGATGGGCAGATCGAATTTGAGATTGTGGCCGAGTTTGGGCAGGTTGGGGTCGGAAAAAAGCGGGTCCAGGCTTTTTTTGGTCAGGGCAAGGGGCAGCTGGTTGGCCACGAGGTTCCCGTCACCGTCCCGGTGGCCAATGGGCAGGTAATAGGCTTCCTCGGCTGCGCCGCAGAGAGAGATACCCACCAGTTCGGCCACCAGGGGGTCAAGGGAGGTGGTTTCCGTGTCCAGCACCAGAAAGGGGGCCTTGGCCAGCTGTTGGCAGACCTCCTCAAGCTGCCTCTCCGTGGTGATCAGCTGGAACCCCTTGGTCTCAAGGGCAACCCCAGAGGTCTCGGTTTTCAGCAGACGACTGAAATCGAGAAAGGTGTAGAGCTCCCGGAGTTTTTCCTCGTTGGGTTCAGGGATCTCATATTCTTTCAGCTCCGGCGAGGCAAGATCCTCCTTGAGGGCGATGAGTTGGCGCGAAAGAAAGGCGTTCTCCCGGCTGGCCAGAAGTTTTTCCTTAAGCTTTGCCGGGGAAACCGTCTCGATATTCTGGTAGAGGCCTTCCAGCGAACCGCATTGATTGATCAGCTTCTCCGCTGTTTTCGGGCCGATGCCCGCCACGCCCGGCACGTTGTCCGAGCTGTCGCCCACCAGGGAGAAAAAATCAAGGAGCTGTTCCGGCGGGATATTGTATTTTTTCCGCACTGCGGCGGGGTCCATGAACACGTCCCGCATGGGGTCCCAGACGGTGATGGTTTCTGAAACCAGCTGCAGCAGATCCTTGTCCCCGGAAACCAGGATCACCGGGTGTCCCTGGGCCGCAAGCTTTTTGGCGGCGGAGGCGAGCAGGTCGTCGGCCTCATAGCCTTGGCGCTCCAGGCAGGCGAAGTTGTGGGCGGCGACGATCTCCTTGATGTAGGGGATCTGGCAGGCAAGGTCGTCGGGCATGGGCGGGCGATTCGCCTTGTAGGCCTGGTACAGTTCATGGCGGAAGTTCGGGCCCCGCACATCAAAGGCGATGCCGAGAAACCTGGGCGCCTTTTCCCGCAGGACCCGGAGCAGGATGTTGGTGAACCCGTAAACGGCATGGGTGGGCAGGCCGCTCTTGTTGGTGAGCGGAGCAATGGCATGGTAGGCCCGATAAATGTAGGCGCTGCCGTCGATGAGGTACACAGGTTCTTGCTGGATCATGGGGCATGATACTACCAGCCGGGTGGCGGTTTGGCAACACCGTCCCGCGTCCTGTTGCGCAACCTGCGTGACCGGAAGCGTGCCTTGTCGAGGAAAACGAGGTCGAGAGCCGGGTGGCGGATGCTTGGTTTGCCTTTGAATTACGGTGGTTTTTTGAGGGAGGTTTTTTATTTTAAGTTTGTGATCAAAAGTCCGATATGATAAATACAAAGGTGTAGGTGCGTGGCGGGACAGGGTGTCCCTGGAGCCTCAATCTCCATGAGCGGCCGCAAACAACCTGCAGGGAAGCAAGGATTTGGTCATGAAACTAACAGGCATTTTTCCTCCGATCAAAACAGAGAAGCTTCAGGTTAAGAACTCTGAAGGCTCTGCCGCTTCCAGGGCTGACAAGGCCGCCCTGCCAACGGATCGCGTGGTGCTGTCGGCTGGTTCCCTGGAAGTGCAGAAGGCCAGGGATATTCTTGAGCAGACTCCGGAAGTTCGTGCGGACAGGGTTCAGGCGCTCAAGGAAGAAATTGCCCGCGGCGAATATCAGGTCGATCCTTACCGGCTTGCCGATAAAATGATGGGCAGCCTGCTCTCCGAGACCTTGGTGGAGTAGCGCCCAGCCGATCGTTATTCCTTTTTTTTCTTCGTTTTTCCTCAAGACAGCTCCTGTCTCCCCTTTTTTCCCTCGCATTCTTGTCCCTTGCCGTTGCCCTGCTATTCCGCTTCATCCGTGGTGAAAACGGGCCAGCAGGCATCGTAGCGCGTGGGATCCTGTAATACCTGTTTAGCCAGACGCTTCTGGGAGTTGATCGCCACCGGGCCGAGCAGGTTGGCCGTCATCCCTTCGGGGTTTTCCCTGGGGATGGTCAGGATGAGCAGGATTTCCAGCGCTTGTTCCGGCGAGGCTTGCAGTTCCTGGCGGGACAGGCCGGAAATTTCCGGCTGGTATTGCGGGATCAGGAGGGCGGCCTGGATGACCACAAAGGCGAGTTTCGGCTCGTCCAGGGACTGAAGCCAGAGAAACGGCGAGTCTTCCCCGTGTGGCTTGACGATGAACCGTTTTGAATCAGGGAAGCCCAGAAAAGGGGAGGTCATGGTGATGATCTTCTCCGGGTTTACTGACAGTTGGCCAAAACGGCTGGTGGACACCGTGATCTCCCCCTGTTTTTCAGTGCAGGTTGTTGTGGCCATGGCGTGCATCATCCTTTCCTCCCTTGGGGCTGAAGAGCAGTGTGACGGCGTGCGGTTGTTTCCATAGTGTTGCATTCCCCGTCTGAATTTTCTCTTGTCCGTATCTTTTATTTGCCGCCTTTTGGCGGCGGCTTGCTTCGTGTCTTGTCGCCGCCAAAAACAGAGGCAAGGGAAGAAAGATCCGCAGGAGCCTCCGCTGCCGCCCGGGTGTTTTCCTCCACGATGCGGAGGTAGATTTCTTCCCGGTGGACCATGACCTCGGCCGGGGCTTCGATCCCGATCTTCACCTGGCCGCCTTTTATCTCAAGAACCCGGATCTTTATGCCATCGCCAATGGCAATGGCGTCCCCTGTTTTTCTGGCAAGTATGAGCACGGTGTCGCCCTCCCTGGCTTGATTGATGACGGGGTACGCTCTTCCCTGAACGTATTCTCCCTTTTTTGAGAAGAGAAAACAATGCTTAGGAGCCGTTACGGAATAAAAGTGATTGCCGGACTGTTCCGTTACGGCTCCTTACGCCATTAACAGCAGTGTAAGCGGCGCTGCTGCCGTTCCTGCCAGTCAGACGGCAGGATTTTTTGCTGCGACGGCCTACTTGAGGAAGTCCACCAGGCTCAGCTGCATGGTTTTGGCGGCGGCCGCCAATGCTGCTTCGTAGGCCGTTTCCTTGGACTTGAGTTCCAGCAAGGCTTTTGCGAAATCGGTATCTTCCTTTTCCGAGAGATTTTCCGTGGTGGCCAGCTCAAGCTTTGAAAAAATCTGCTGTTGGACAATAATTCGGTTCGCCCGGGCGCCAAAATCTGAGATTTGGGTGGAAAGATTATCCATTACCGTGTCGGAATTACCAGTGGCCTGGTTGACGGCCTGAACCTGCATGGTATCACTGGTAATGCCCGACATTTCCAGGAAGTTGCTGGTGTCTGTATAGCTAAAGGTGTATCTCTCGGTGTCGGTGGTTTCAAGTTTCAGTTGACCATCGGCATTCCAGGAGGCGGTCATGCCGGGGATGCCGTTTATTCTGGCGGCAATCTCGGCCGGGCTGTCTGTGGCGGTATTTACCCCGATATCCATGGTGCGATTCGTGGGAGGATGAGAGGAATGGTCGGTCACCGTAAAGACGATGATGCCAGGGGTAAATGGTTTGTCTTGCTTCTCTAGGCCGGTGTTACCGCTGTCAAGCTTGGCGGTGGTATTCGTGGCTTTGTTAAGGCCGGTAACGGAGTTGAACTTCTGGCCGAGCAAGCTTTCTTCCAGTTTTTTGAGCATGGTAAAAATGTCGGTGTCTGAGACGGCGGCTTTGCCGTTTTTGGAAACCTCCAGGGTGCTGCTTTTGCCAACCTTGATTGCCAGGTCATGCTCAGGATCCCCGGCATAGCGGACGTTGCCGTCTTGTTTCCGGGTGGTGATCACCGTCAACAGGCCATCACCGGCAATATCGTTGATTTCGTTGGTGCTGGCGGATCCTCCATCCAGGCCGAGGGCGACGAGGCCTGGTTCCGTAACCGAGGTGGTTTGCAGGGTAAAGGGCCGAGCCGAAGAGAGTTGCACTGTGCCGAAGTAGACTGTGTCCGCTGCTGCGCCGTTGAAATGGGTGACGGCTTCCCCATTGGCTGTTGTTGTGACCTGGATATTTCTTCCATCCACTGCGGTAAGTGAGAGGACGCCATTGGCGTTGCGTGAGGCGATAACGCCGGTGGTTGAAGAGTGGGCGTTGATCGCATTCACAAGGGTGTTGTCCGTGTCCTGGGCAAGAATGGCAGCCGGGGCAGGATTGGTTACGCCGTCAAAAATATCTTGCCCGTTGATACGCAGATCTCCGGAAGCGATGTTCGGAAGGGGAAGGATTTGCGTTACAGGACCAACGGCAACTGTGGTTGCCGGAGTGATGTCCGCGGTGACGCCGGTGGATGCATATTTTCCGTTGATCGCCGTGGCCTTGGCCGCTGCCGAGGCGTTCGCATGGGTCGAGGAGAAAGCGTCAGCGACTGTGGCGTCAATGGGAATACCGTTGATGGTCAGATCTCCGGTGTTCAGATTGTATTGAGGTGGGGCGGCAGCGGCAAGAGCGGGCAATGCCTGGCCGTTGACGCGATACCCGCCTGCCAGGTCGGCGACAAAAGGCGCCGGTTCAATTTCCGTGTAGCCGGTGGTCCGGTAGCCGCCGAAGATGTATTTGCCGTTCACATCGCTGTTGGCAAGGGTGATGGCCTCCTCCCAGAGATGGCGGACCTCTTCCGCGGCACTGGCCCGGTTCTGGGGACTGACCGAGGCATTCGCCTGTTGAAGCCCCAAGACCTTGGCGCGCAGGACGATATCCTTCATCTGGGTGAGGGCGCTTTCCGCAGCGGTGATGGTTTTGTCGCCGAACGTGAGGTTGTCCTGGTACGTGGTGATCTGGGTGAGACTGGTCCTGAGCCCCAGGGCGGTCACCAGATTGACCGGATCATCGGAGATCGTTGACATCTGCTTTCCCGAAGATATCTGGGAGTTGAGCCGGTTCATGCTCGTGGTAAGATTGTTGAGATTTGTCAGGATATTTTTATGGATGGACTGCATGGTGATCCGCATGATCTTTCTCCTATCGTACCGCATCAAGCAAGGTCTGCAGCATCTCGTCCGACATGGTGATGAGGCGGGCGGCAGAGGTGTAAGCATGCTGATATTTGATCAGATTCGCCATTTCTTCATCCAGGGAAACGCCGGAGACCGAATCGCGCATTTCACTCAGCTGGTTGTTGACCAGCACGGCAGAATCGTAGGTGTGGCTGATGGTGCGCGTGGTGTTGGCAACCTGACCGACCAGGGTATTGTAAAAGCCATCCAGGGTGTTCTGGGAGCCACCGGTGTAGGTTATATACTCATCGTGCTGGATGTTCGTGATCTTGAGGGAATTGGTGTTGTCCCCGCGAAATATTTGTCCCTGTGGGCCAACGGTGGCTGCGGCCAGGTTGTTGAGGTTGCCCGTAATTACGCTGTTTAAGCCGATACTTGCCGCGCTGCTGCCGGTGAAAAAGGTGTTGAGCCCGGCAACCTGCAGAAAGTTTGAGGTGTCGTTGGCAAAGGCGAACTGATGGCTGGTATCCGGGGTGAGGCGCAGGCTGTTGGCGTAGTTTGAAGCCGTCACCCAGCCGCTGCTGTTGGTGGCTGCGGCAACCGTTTTATTGATGATGTTGGCAACGTCGTTCAAGCTGTAGGCCCGTGCCAGGGAAATGGTGACGGGCTGGGGCATGGCCAGGGTTCCATCGTTGTTGTAGATCCAGATGTCAAAGCTGCCGTTGTCCGTGGCCAGTTGGTCAAAGTATTCATATCCGGGGAGCAGGGGCCCCTGGTGACCGATTTCCGGGCCATATGCGATAGTGCCATCGCCTGATTGCGTGTCAAAGGAAGAGACTGTGGTTCCGGTAAGGCCAAGCTGGGCCAGGATGTAGTCATTCTCTCCGGCATTGAGGGTGAAGGAGCTGGTGGAAAACAGGGAGATCTCTCCGGTGTTATGGGTGGCGTCGGCGTTGTAGGTGCCTGCGGTGAGACCGGTGGAGGTTTCAAGACCGGCCACGGAGGAGGTCAGGTTGGCGATGATGATGTTTGCCTGGTCGCCGGGGTTTGTATTCTTGAGGACGATGGCATTGAGCGCCCCGCCGTTGGTGGTTCCGTCTCCGACCACCGCCTGGATGGTGATGGGATTGGTGGTGGTCAAGGCAGTGTTGTATGCGCTGATAGTTGTGTTGATTTGCGAGACAAGGTGTGCGGCAAAGGTTGCCGCAGTGCTGTCGTCGGGCAGGGGGGCTAGGCCATCGTTATCAATGGTGTAGGTGACCGTGACCCCATTGATGTCGAAGGAGATGGTCGCGCCATTATTTGCCGGGGCAGCCGCCATTGGCGTCACTGCCGCGCCAGCCGTCAGCGTGGTCAGTCGGGCGGTGACTCCGGTTTTCGCCGCGTTGATGGCGGTCACGGCATTGTAGGCCTTGGTCATGGCCAGGCCGTTTACCGCTGCGCCGCCGATGATCTCGCCGACAGGCCGGTCGTTGATGGTGATGGTGCCCGTCGGGATGGTCACGTTTGCGGTGGCTGGGTCCACGGTGGAGGTGAGGCGGGCGACATTTTTCGCCTGTTCCGCACCGGTCAGGGTGTCGCCGAACAGGGTAAGTCCGACCCCCTGGGAGTGCTGCTGGTTGATCTCGCGGATCAGGGAGTTGGCGAAGGCGTCCAGGCGGCCAAGGAAATTGTCGGGGTCGCCTTCGATCAGGTTCCCGCGCACCTCGAGCCAGCCCCCGATCTTGCCGCCCAGTTCAGCCCCTCCGCCAATGGTCCGGCGCGTCTCGGCGCCAGTGGTGTCTTTGTTTACCCAGATGAGTTCGTTGTTTTCCCAGTCCACCTGCCAGGATTGGTTGCTTTCCACCAGGGTGTGGCCGTCGGCCATGAGAACGGTGTAAGCGCCGTTTTTATCCTCGAAAAAAGAGACGTCAAGCAGCTTGGAAAGATCACGGACCAGGGTGTCCCTTTTGTCACGCATGTCGTTAGCCTGGCCCGCCGCGGATTCCGCTCCGGAAATCTGCACGTTGAGAGTGGCGATCTGGCTGACAATGGAGTTGACGTCTCCGATGGCCGTGTCAAGACTGATCCCGATATCGAACTGGGCCTGGGTCAATTCTCCGCTCATGGTGTGCAGCTGATCAATGATCAGCTGGGAAGATTGTACCACCGCCTGTCTGGTCGCGGATATTTCCGGATTGTTGGCCAGATCCTGCCAGCTGCTCCAGAACTGGTTCATCAGGTCGTTGATGGCAAGGCCCGGCGCTTCATTGAATACGGTTTCCACCAGCCGCATGGATTCCCGCTGCGCCTCCAGGCTGCCCAGTTTCGATTCCTGGCTGGCAAGCCGTTGCACCATGAACTGGTCGTAGTTTCTCAGGATGTTTGTGCCCTTCACGCCGCCGCCCAGCATGCCGGCGCTGATGGGGGTCGCATTCTGGGTTTCCAGTTGCAGCGATTGTCTGGTGTAGCCGGGGGTGTCAACATTGGCGATATTGTGCGACGCCACCTGGATCGAAAGCTGGTGGGTGAGGAGCGCCTCCTTGGCAATGCTCAGCACATGGGAGATGCCGGCCATGGCCTAGACCTCCCTGCTGATCAAGGAAGGTTGGTTCAACGAAGGCTTCCGGCTGAGGCCGGTGAGACCGTACATGGGACGGTCCGCTATCCCGCTGGTGATCAGGGAAATGGCGTCGTTCAGATATTGTTTCACCTCCGCGGCAAAGTGTCTGTTGATCTGGTTGCGGCTGAGGATGTCTTTCCGCAGCCCGGCCAGCTTATTCCGATACTGGCCGAGTTTTTCCCCTTCTTCCGGGTTGAGCAGGGGAATGAGGGCGGCAAGTTTTGCCGTTTTGTCGTGTGCTTCCGGGCGGAGCTCTCCGGCCAGGTCGGCGAGCAGGGAGTCCAGGGCCTGGATGCGGCTCAGCCTGTTTTCTTTTTTGCCGCTCAAGCGGAGGAGGGCCTGCATGTCCATGGCCACCAGGGCTTTTTCTTCTTCGTGAAGAATGACGAGCATGTCTTGGGAAAGAAGGACTTCCTGCTCCAGGGTTTCGAAGAATCTGACGGGCAGGGAGCGTTGCCCCGTCGTCTGTGTGTGCTGCATGGTCTATTTCTCCTTGCTCTGTGGGGCATGGGCTTGCGACAGTTGCCGGTAGAGCATGTCGCCAAAGCCGAGACCAGAGCTTCCCGCCATTTTCTGGGCCATCTGGTCATCGTGGATGGATTGAAACATTTCCTCGCCATAGCCGCCGTCAAGCAGGCCGCTCTTGGGAACGCTCTGGCGGGCCAGGGTCAGGATCTGCTTGAGCATCAGGGCTTCAAACCCGGCGCAGGCCTCGCGAAGTTTCCTCTCCTTGAGCGTATCGGTAGAATTGGTGTTTCCCTTGAGTCCGGCTGTTGCTTCGCTGATAATATCCATGTGCTCCAGTCCAGTGCTAAGCCGTCGTTAAAAAATAGCAGTGTAACGGCGACTGTAACAGTGTAATGC
>JAJZSH010000088.1 GCA_021822005.1 Deltaproteobacteria bacterium
GCGATACGAGAAGACGGACCTCTCGTACAATGCGTTGAATGCCTTGGCGGCGGCTATGATTGTTTTAAACAAGGTCATGGTTATTTATGGATAAGCTCTAACAATACAGACCAAAGGCTTGGCGCTTTTTTAAAGTCTAACGGTATTAGATAATCCTGAATCCGTGACGATTTTTTGCGACAAGGGTTCAGGGCGCCGGATTCTGGTACAATCGGCCATGCACAAGCCAACCGGTTATACACCAGCGCAAATGTCCTGAACCCAGTCCGCAAGGCGGTCAATACCGTTGAGAAACATCGGGATGCCATCGTGGCCCGCGGGCGTTCCGGTCACAGCAACGCCCGCATCGAAGGACTCAACAGCCTGTTCCAGGCGGCAAAGGCCAGGGCCAGGGGATATCGCAACGATCCGAGCTTCATCACCATCATTTACCTGACCGGCGCTCCCATCCAGGATTTACTCAAATCCACATGAAACGTCGAAGAGCTGTTTATACCCCTGCTGATTGAAAGCCGATTTCCCTCTGTAACGCTCGTGCGGCAATTCTTGCCCAACCCCGATCCATCATCGCACCCGCTTATATCTTAATGGAGGGAATTCTTTTCCTGTCTTGGGGCGTAGATGGTTCATTGCAGGGGGATGTCCCTGTTCATTTTATTTTCCTAACTCATTGTCTTTCCATCATTGCAACAATGTTTCGTGCTGTGTGCTTTCCGGGTGGCATACCTTTTGCTTTAGCTCGTTGGCAAGCGCGTTCCGGTAAGGGCGCGCAGGGAAGATCAATCTTACAGCAAGGAGTTTCCGTGGACGCACTCATGATTCCCATTGTGCAGGCCTCCCAGGCCCAGGCGACGGCGGCGGTTGAGGTGAAAAGTCCTGCCGGCCAGAAAACCGGGTCGAACTTTTCCGACTACATGGAAAAGAAGATGGCCACGGAACGCCGGGACAAGAACAATCTTCTCGGCGTGCAAAAAGGCAAGGCCACCCCTGTTTCCGCCGCTGACCGGAAGGCGCCTGTCGCTGTTGCGGCGCAGAAGCAAGGGGCTGGGGAGGCAACCACCATCGCCGCCCTGTTGGGGCAGTTTGTCCAAGATCTCCAGAAGAGCGCGGGCGACCAAAAACTGGGCCCTGGAGGATGGTCATTCCCGGTGCCGGATCCGCAGCTTCTTCAGAAGATCGCCAAGGATGCCGGCATGAACGAAAGTCAGCTGACCATGCTCATGGAAAAAATGAAGAACCAGGACGGCAGGTTGTCTCTTGCCGATTTTCTTGCCTCATTCTCCCGTCACTTTCAGACCTTGCAGGATGAAATGCCCGTGATCGCGCCGGAAACCGATCTGCCGCTTCTCCAGATCTTTCTTGAGCGCCTTGGCGTGCCTGTTCCCGAGGTGAGCAGAATCAGCGAGGCGGCGGTGCGGGGGGATAACACCCTTGATCTGCAAAAATTTCTCGCCGGGCTGCAGGGACTGCCCGGGGAAAAGATTACCGACCTCACTGCGGTGGAAGCGGAACAGTTGCAGGATATTCTTGCCAGCGCCGGGGTCTCTCAGCAGTTGCAGCGCGCCCTGTTGCCCGAGAGGTTGCCGGTTGTTGAAGGTCTTGTTAAGGATGGCCCGCCCGTGGCGCTCACCCTGGACCGCCTGAAAAACATGCTGGAGCAGACCGTTCACGAGGTGAAGGCCAACAGGCTGCAGGCGGACCCGCTTTCCTTTCTCGCGGATCTCCAGGAGGTGCTGAGCCGGTCCGGTTTTGAAACCAGGGGGCCGAGTTTGTCTTCCGCTGTCCAGGGTTCGGTGGTTGCTGTTTTTGAAAAGCTCATGGAAAGCGTTGATTTTGCCAAGGTCAAGGTGCAACAGGGAGTCAAGGGTCAGCAGGGGTCTGCTCTTGCCGAGGCTGCGATGGAGAAGAAAGGCTCGGAGCATTGGCAGGAAATGCTTGCCGTCAAGAAAGGGGACGGGGCTGCGCTTGTCGGGGCGCCGGAAACCGAACAGTCCCGCGCCGAGGGCCGGGATGCGCTGGCGGCTGGAGCGTCTGCCCGGGAAGCCGGGATCAGCGGGGAGCTGTTTGCCGAACACAGCGGCGTCTTCCCTTCCGAGGGTGCTGTGGCGGCCAAGGCCGAGGCTGTCGGCGCCGCTGCCGTTTCAAGCCAGGCGGCCAGACCTTTTGTGCATATTCCAAATCTGCCCCATGGCCTCCAGCAGCAGGGTTTCGCCCAGCTTTCCCAGGGCGTGCTCCAGGGGTTGCGCAATCAGGAACATCATCTGGTTCTCAAGCTCTATCCCAAGGAATTGGGCGAGGTCAAGGTGGAGATGACGGTGCGCGACAATCAGGTGGCGGTTTCCTTTGCCATGGAGAATTCCCGGGTGAAAGAGGTGCTGGAAAGCAACCTGGAGCAGTTCAAGGAAAACATGGAAAAGCAGGGCTTTACCCTGGGAGAATGCATGGTGTCATTGAACCGGGATAATGACGGCAACGAATCCTGGCAGCAGTTCCAGGCGGCTTCGCTGGAAAAGGGGGCGGGCCGGCGCCGGACAACCCTGGCGGACCTGCCCGAGGATATTCTCTATCAGCGGGCGCAGCCCGGAAATAATCGTGAAAGCGGCGTTGATCTGTTTGCCTGAGAACGAGAGAGGAAAAAACAATGACTACCGCAGCAAGCACCAGTTCGACCCTCCCGCTCCAGGATGCCACGGCCATGAAGACGGTGGGCAAGAGCACCATGGATCGCAGCGATTTCATGACCCTGTTCATCACCCAGATGCAGCACCAGGATCCGCTGGAGCCCATGGACAGCACGGAGATGGCCTCGCAGCTCGCCCAGTTTTCCAACATGGAAGCCACCATGAAGATGTCCGACAACCTGGAGAAACTGCTTGGGTACCAGGTCTCGCAGAACAATCTCCAGCTCCTGACCCTGATCGGCAAAGAGGTGCAGGGGAGCGGAAACACCATGGGCGTGGTGGCAGGGCAGGTTTCCGCAACCCAGTACACCCTGGCCGATGCCGCCGATTCCTGCAGGGTGGAGATTTATGACGCGGCAGGCCGCATGGTGGACACCGTTGAGCTGGGTTATGCCGCCTCCGGCGTGCACGAGTTGAGTTGGGATGCGACAACGCCCAGCGGCACCGTTGTTCCCGATGGTCAGTACACATACAGCGTCACTGCCATGAACGCCCTGGGGCAGAAGGTTGATGTTGATTACCGGACAACCGGTCGGGTCACCGGCGTGAATTTTACTGGCGGCAAGGCCCAGGTAACTGTGGATAAATCCATAGCCATGAATGTTAGCGATATCCTGGTGGTGAAGTGAGGCCGGGGAAAATCAGAGAGCAAGGAAACAGGAGGTAGGATATGGGTGTTTCAAGTTCGTTGTACGCAAGTATCAGTGGTCTCAGCACCATGGGCAACGCCATGAGTGTGCTCGGTGATAACGTTTCCAACGTGAACACCATCGCCTTCAAGTCGAGCCGGGCCACTTTTCAGGATGTTCTTTCCCAGAGTGTGGCCACCGCCGCGGGCGCGGCCCAGGTCGGACGCGGTGTGACCATGACCACCATTGACGGCATCTTTGCCCAGGGCTCGTTTGAGTCCACCTCCACCGCCACCGATCTGGCCATCGGCGGCCAGGGCTTCTTCATGCTCCGGGCCGCGGGCAGCGCCGAGTCAGACATGTACACCCGTGCCGGAGAATTCCGCTTCGACAAGGCAGGGTACTTGGTAAACCCCACCGGCAACTTTGTCCAGGGCTGGACCATTGACCCCACCTCCGGTGAGGTGGAGGGCACCATCGGCGACATCAACCTGGGCAAATCCACCCCGCCGGTGGAAACCACCAGCGTCCAGGTTATCGCCAACGTGGATTCCCGGAAGAACAACGAGACCACCGAGCTTCGCCTGTTCGACGCCTGGAATGGCACCAACCCCTCGCTGGCTGTGCCCACCGCGCCCATTGACGCCAACGCCTACGAGTACACCACGGCCATCAAGGTGTACGACGCAGTAGGCGCGAGCCACGACCTCACCGTGTACTTCGATCGCACCACCAAGGACAACCAGTGGGAGTTCCTGGTAACCTGCGAGCCCAGCGAAGACCAGCGGGCGCTCGCCGATGGTCTGGACGCGACAAACACTCTGGACGGCAGCAACGACGAGGTCTCCATCTACACCCCGGACACCACTTACAACTATGTGAACCACAAGGGCGCCGGCGCCCTGCTCTACGGGGTGATCGATTTCTCCACCTCCGGCTCCATCGACAACATCTGGGCCTGGAACGTGCCGCCCGACGGCGCCGTGGACCCGGCCCAGAACACCAACCGCCTGGTGCTGGGAAACACCGACCAGTACTACTCCTTTGCCGCCAACTTCACCGGCGCCACAACCAACCAGAAGATCGCCCTGAATCTTGGCGCCCGGTACAGCGGGCAGAGCACCGCCATCAGCCAGATCCTGGTAAGCGACAGCGGAGGTTATACGGATGCCGGCCTCACGCCGATTACCAAGGAGACCCTCTGGAGTCAGGTGCGGGACAGCTCGGGAACCCTGGTCACCATTCCGGCAACAATTAGTTTTGGCGGGTACAAGAACAACGGAACCTATGTGGATTCAGCCTTGCCCGCGAATCAATATGCCCTGGTTGCTGGCGGGAAGGTGCAGGATCTGCTGGATAAAATGGATGCCTCCTTTGGCTGCACCTGTACCATCGACGCCAATGGCCAGATCAAGATGACCGATGACACCGGCGGGGCCAGCGGCCTGGCCGTGACCACCTTTACATTCAGTGCCGGAGTGAACCCTTTTGGCGTCAGCGACGCCACCACCAATACCTTCAATATCACCACCTCCAAGCGGCAGGTTGTGTCCACCGGGAGGGCCGTGAGCACCTCGGGCGGCACCACGCCGATTACCGCCGATACACTGTTGACCAGCGTATGGGATAGCACCCCCAATAATCTTGATACCGGGGATGTCATAACTTTTAATGGAGCGCGTGGCGACGGCACGGCAGTGGCTGCTGCCGCCTTTACAGTGGGAACCAGCTATGGCCCCCCATTCACCGTGGGCGGGGGGGCAAACGCCACGGTGCAGGAGCTGCTCTCCTGGCTGGAAGACCAGTTCGACGCCGAGGCATCCATTGATGGCGCGGGCCGCCTGGTGCTCACCGACCGCAGGGCCGATGAGATAGCCACCGGCGGGTACACCAGCGCGCTTACGGTCACTGACTATGCCGTGGGGACAGGGGAACTTCCCTTTGGCCCAGCTGCAAACGATTTCACCATCATTGCCGCGGACACCAGCGGCGAGGATGGCAGCCGGGCCGGGGACACGGTGAGCACCGATTTCAGCACCGAGGCCCTGTCCACCACCCAGTACGCCAACAGCTCCACCACCATCTTCCAGGATCAGAACGGATTTGCCGCGGGCTTTTTGCAGTCGGTTTCCGTGGACACCGACGGGATCATCACCGGCAACTACTCCAACGGGCAGGTGCTGGAAAAGGCCCAGGTTGCCCTGGCCAGTTTCAACAACCTGGCGGGTCTGCGCAAGGAGGGCGGCAATGTCTTCAGGGAAACCAGCGAATCCGGCGCGCCCATCACCGGAGCGCCCGGCACCAACGGCCTGGGCTCGATTTCACCCAACTCGCTGGAGCAGTCCAACGTGGATCTGGGCGCGGAGTTCGTCAAGCTGATCACCACCCAGCGCGGTTTCCAGGCCAACTCCAAGATCATCACCACCACCGACGAGATGCTGGCGGATCTGATCAACATCAAGCGGTAAGGCTTTTTTCAGCCCAGGTCTCCTGCCTGATCCGGCGGTTCGGAAGATGTTTCCGGGCCGCCGGTTTTTTTTGTCGGTGCGGCTAAGGTTGATGGATTCGCAACAACTCGTCACCCCGGCGAAGGCCGGGGTCCAGCCTTGCTGCAACTGCTCGAAAAGACTGGATCGGAGTCTCGCTCCGCTCCCTTACCTCCGGCCTTCGCCGGAATGACGGAATGGAGCGTTTTTTGAGTTGTTATGAGTCCATCAAAGTTGGGCAGGGACAGCAGGAAGAAGGATCAGGCCAGGAACTCGCTGAAGATGGCAAAGGCCTTTTCCACCACCGGCACCGAGGCCGTTAGATCAAGGTAGGATCTGCCGGCGATTTCCTGGGCCACCAGTTCGTTGCTCGCAGGCAACAGGCCGCCCAGGGGCAGGTCGGTGGATTGAACCGCCTCCCTGATTTTGGCCAGCAGGTCGCCGGACGGTTCTTCCGGCACCCGGTTGACGATGAGGCATTTTTTCTTGATTGTGACGCCCAATGGTCCGGTGAGCTCGGCAATCCGTTTGGCGGTCATGATTCCTCGGGCCGATGGGTCCGAGACCACGATGAGATAGTCGATCTCCCTCAGGTTCATGCGGCTCAGGTGCTCCATGCCCGCTTCATTGTCCACCACGATGTAGCGGTAGTTGTCGGCCAGATGATCCATGGTCATGGCCAGGTGCTGGTTGGCCGCGCAATAGCAGCCGGGCCCGTCGGGCTGGCCCATGGCCATGAGGTCGAAGCCGCTGGCCTCCACCAGGGCCTGGTGCACCTTCATCTCCATGTACTGGTCCCGGGTCATGTTGGGCGGCATGTCGCCCTTGAGTTCCTTCCTGATCTGGCCGATGGTGGCGCCAAGTTGTAACCCCAGCAGCTCGTTGAGGTTGGCGTTGGCATCGGCATCCACGGCGAGGATGGGGGTCATCTCCCTTTCGGTCAGGTACTTGATGAGCAGGGCCGAGATGGTGGTCTTGCCGACCCCGCCCTTGCCCGCCAGGGCAATAATTTTTGGCATGTGGTTTCTCCAGTAATCGTCTTGCTAAGGCGGAGGCTTGTTCGGCCACTAGCGCCGCTTTCACCCGCCCCCAACCCCCTCCCTTGACGGGAGGGGGTTGGGGGCGGGTGAAAGCGGCAACACCGTCACAGATGCCGTATCCCCCCACCCTGACCCTTGTATGTTAATATTCAGATGTTACAGGAAGTTTTCGGAAGGCGTTGCACAGCCCGTCAGCCCTTTGGGACACCAAGCCCGTGGGGGAGCTTTTGGCGTGCAATGTCAGCCGTTCATCCTGAGCCCGAACAGTTGCTTGATGGCCCGTAGTATCAATCATTGCGGTGACCTCGTATTTGCAAGGAGGGGAAACAATGAATCCGTCCAATATAGGAACCAAGCCGGGGAATGTCAAAGGGAAAGCCGGTCGGTGGGGCGAACCGCCCGGAATCCCGGCGATTTTACCCTTGCAACTTGCGGGTGAGCTGGTATGTTTGTCTGCTTGACCTCGGTCCTCAACACGCAGTCCTTAAGTCCTTAGAATAGATGGAGATCACCCATGGATTATCGGGCGACATTGAACCTGCCCCAAACCGATTTCAAGATGAAGGCCAACCTGTCCCAGAGGGAGCCGGAATTCCTCAAGGCCTGGGAGGAGGGCAATCTCTACGCCAGGGTGCAGGAACAGACCGCAGGCAGGCCCCTCTACATCCTGCACGACGGCCCTCCCTATGCCAACGGCCATATCCATATGGGCCACGCCTTAAACAAGATTCTCAAGGATATCATCCTCAAGGCCAGGCGCATGGCGGGCTTTCATTGCCCCTACGTGCCGGGTTGGGATTGCCACGGGTTGCCCATCGAACTCAACGTGGACAAAGATCTTGGCTCGAAAAAAAAGGAGATCGGCAAGCTCGCCTTCCGGGGTGCCTGCCGGAATTATGCCGGGAAATGGATCAAGAAGCAGAAGGATGAGTTCAAGCGCCTCGGGGTGCTGGGCGATTGGGACACCCCGTATCTGACCATCGATTACAAGTACGAGGCGAGCATTGCCCGCGAGTTCAACCGCTTTCTCCTCTCCGGCGCGGTGACCCGCAGCAAGAAGCCGGTGCACTGGTGCTCCTCCTGCCGAACCGCTCTGGCCGAGGCCGAGGTTGAATATTACGACCACACCTCGCCTTCCATCTATGTGAAATTCCCGGTGGCCGAGGATCTGGGCGGGGTCATCCCCGCCCTGGCCAATGAGAAGGTCTCCGCGGTGATCTGGACCACCACCCCCTGGACCCTGCCGGCCAACCTGGGTGTGGCCTTCCATCCTGATTATCCCTATGCCGCGGTGCGGGTGGGCGACGAGGTGCTGATTTTGGCCGAGGGTTTGGTGGAGCAGGCCTTGGCCGCATGGGGCGTCAGCGACTATGAGATCCTCGCCACCTTTTCCGCCAGGCTGCTGGAAGGCAAGAAGTGCCGGCATCCCTTTCTGGAACGCGAGTCGCTCATGGTCCTGGCCCATTACGTGACCCTGGACACCGGCACCGGCTGCGTGCATACCGCACCGGGACACGGCCGGGAAGACTACATGACCGGGATCAACTACAATCTGCCCGTGCTTTCGCCGGTGGGCAACGACGGCCGTTTCACCGAGGAGGCCGGGCCCTATGCCGGGCTCTTTATCTTTGACGCCAATTCGCAAATCAATGCCGATATGGCGGAACAGGGCTCGCTGATCAAGGAGGCCAAGATCTCCCACAGCTATCCCCATTGCTGGCGCTGCAAGAAGCCGGTGATCTTCCGGGCCACCGAGCAGTGGTTCATCTCCATGGAGGCCAACGAGCTGCGGAACAAGGCCCTGGCCGCGATCAAGGATGTGAGCTGGATCCCCCAATGGGGCATGGAGCGCATCCTCGGCATGGTGGAGAACCGGCCGGACTGGTGCCTCTCGCGCCAGCGCGCCTGGGGGGTGCCGCTCACCGTGGTGTACTGTGAGCAATGCGGCGAGGTGCTCAACGACGAGACCATCATGGACCGCATCACCGCCCTGTTTGAAAAAGAGGGGGCGGACGCCTGGTTCAGCCATGAGCTGGCAGATTTCATCGGGGCGGATGCCAAATGCCGCAAATGCGGGAGCACGGAGTTTATCAAGGAAGAGGATATCCTGGATGTCTGGTTCGATTCCGGGGTGAGCTACGCCGCCGTGTTGGAGGAGCGTCCAGAGCTGGCCGCACCGGCCGACCTGTATCTGGAAGGCAGCGACCAGCATCGCGGCTGGTTCCAGAGCGCGCTCCTGGCCTCGGTGGGCACCAGGGGCATCCCGCCTTACAAATCCGTGCTTACCCACGGCTTTGTCGTGGATGGCCAGGGCAAGAAGATGTCCAAGTCCATCGGCAACGTCATTGCCCCGGAGGAGATCATCAAGAAGTACGGGGCCGAGATCCTGCGGTTGTGGGTGGCTTCGGAGGATTACCGCGACGACATCAAGATCTCCGACACCATTCTCCAGCAGCTGGCCGATGCCTACCGCAAGATCCGCAATACGGTGCGCTTCATCCTCGGCAATCTCTACGATTTCGACCCGGCCACGGACACGGTGGTGGACAGCGAGATGGACGAGCTGGACCGCTGGGCCCTTTATCAGTTTGAGCTCCTGAAGATGAAGGTGCTCAAGGGGTATGAGGGTTTTGAGTTCCATCCCGTGTTCCACGGCCTGACCAATTTTTGCACGGTGAGCATGAGCGCCCTGTATCTGGATGTGCTCAAGGACCGGCTCTACACCCTGCCCGCCAAATCCCGCGAGCGGCGGGCCGCCCAGACCGCCCTGTATGAGATCGTCGATGGCTTGACCCGGCTCATGGCCCCGGTCCTTACCTTCATGGCCGCCGAGGCCTGGGATTTTCTGCCCGGCGCTGCCAAGCGCGAGGACAATGTCTGTGTTGCCCTGTTCCCGGAGTTGAAGCCGGAACGGGTCGGGGACAAACCGCTGGCCGAGAAATGGGACAGGGTGTTGAAGGTGCGGGGAGAATTGACCAGGGCTCTGGAGATTGCCCGGCGCGACAAGGTTATCGGCCATTCCCTGGAGTCGGAGGTGGTGGTGGCGGCGGTTGGCGAGCTGGGCGATTTTTTAGCGGCCAACTGGGGAACGCTGCACAGCGTGGCCATTGTTTCCGGAATGGAGCTGATGGCGTCCTTGCCGGAGCCGGGCTTTGTCAGCGCTGAATTGCCGGAGTTCTCGGTGCTGGTGCG
>JAJZSH010000089.1 GCA_021822005.1 Deltaproteobacteria bacterium
CTCTTCTACTTTTTTCCTGATATACTCCAAGGTGTTGCGGAAAAACCGGTTGTTGTGAAAGGCCTCCAGGCACTCGCCCAGCCAGAACAGGCGGCGCAGGGCCGCGTGGTCCAGCCATCGGGTGGCCAGCACCGAATAGGGCGGCGTGCCTGAGCTGACGAGGCCGAACTCGTCCGTGGCCCGACTGATCGGAGTGCCGGGCAGAACCTTCAACAGACCCATCTGGAGATGGTGGGGCGCCATGGCGAATGCCTCGTTCAGCGAGGTCTTAAAGGTTGCCTCGGTTTCACAGGGAAGCCCGAGAATCAGGTCAAGATGCAGGTGGATGTTGCCCAAGGCCGCCAGACGGCTGATGTTCTCCCTGGCCCTGGCCAGATCCATCCTCCGGTTTACCGCGGCCAGGGTGGCCGGATTGGTGGACTGCAGGCCGATTTCAAACTGGAAGCGGCCAGGGGGAACATCAGCCAGGAAGACCACCAGCTCTTCGGTGAACAGATCCGGGGCGATCTCGAAATGAAAGAGGGTCTCCCCCGGCTGGGCGAGGAGCCAGCGCCAGATGGCCAGGGAGCGCTCGGGCAGGGCGTTGAAGGTCCGGTCCACGAAGCGGATGATCTTCGGCCCATGGGCAAGGATTTGTGCCAGCTCCCGTTGCACCTCGGCCAGCTCCCGGTAGCGCACCCCGAGCCCCACCGAGGAGAGGCAGTAACTGCACGAAAACGGGCAGCCGCGGGATGATTCGTAGTAGATGTTGCGGTTTTCAAGATGCGCCGCACAATCGCCTTCCCGGTACGGCATGGCAAACGGGGGGGAGCTGGCGGCCCGGTACTCGGCATGAAGAGTTCCGGCGGCCAGATCGCGGAAAAAATCATCGGCCAACCCCTCCACCTCGCCCCGGACAACGGTGCAGCCGGCGGGCAGGCTTTCCGGTGCCATGAAGGTTGCCTCCGGCCCGCCAAGGATGATCGGCGCCCCGGGCAGAATCCGCCGCAGGTCGGCAACGAGCCGCATGGTATAGTCGGCATTCCAGATATACACGGAAAAACAGAGGGCCTGGGGCTGGTCTCCGGTGATCCGGACCAGGGTCTGGTAATAGGGATCGTTGATGGTGAACTGGCGCAGCACAAGGCGGCTTTCCGGCAGACCCTCCGCCAGGGCGTTACGCACATGAAACAGCGCCGGGCAGGAATGGGAGTAGCGGGCATTGAGGGTGATCAGGCTGATTTGCATTGTCTAACCTGCGAGAAACGGGTACATATTTATTTTTTAACACAGAGGCGCAGGCAAGCGTCGACTCCGAAGGTACACCATTTGATTTTTAAAACAATTCTATTTGCGTCTCCGGAGTCTCATTCCGTTCGCTTGCCTGCGCCTCTGCGTTAACTTTTCATTCTTAACTTTCAACTTTTAATTGCCCCTATGCTCCCCTATCCCCAGATCGACCCCGTCCTCCTCCACCTTGGCCCCCTCCAGGTCCGCTGGTACGGCCTCATGTATGTCCTGGGCTTTATCGCCTCCTATCTGCTGGTCCGCCACCAGATCAGACGATACACCCTCACCGTGCTCGCCAACCATTTTGAAAACCTCAACCTGGTGCTGATCGTCAGTCTGGTGCTGGGCGCCCGCCTGGGCTATGTTCTGTTCTACAACCCCGGCTACTACCTGGAGAACCCCCAGGATATCCTGGCCACCTGGCAGGGCGGCATGTCCTTCCACGGGGCGCTTGCCGGCATGCTTGTCGGCGGCCTGCTCTTCTGCCGGGTCCGCGGCCTCCCCTTCTGGCAGACCGCGGATGTCTACACCATCACCATCCCCATCGGCCTGGGGTTGGGAAGAATCGGCAACTTCATCAACGGCGAACTCTATGGCCGGATGAGCGATGTCCCCTGGGCCATGGTCTTTCCGGATGGCGGGCCAAGCCCCCGCCATCCGTCCCAGCTCTATGAAGCGTTCCTCGAAGGGCTCGTGCTCTTCTCCCTGCTCTGGCTCCTGAAAAACCAATACTGGCAACGACGCTGGCCGACCGGTTCGCTCCTTGCCCTGTTTCTTTTGCTGTACGGCCTCTTCCGCACTTTTGTCGAGTTGTTCCGCCAGCCAGACGCCCAGCTCGGCTTTTTGTTCAATTTTCTTACCATGGGCCAGTTGTTGAGCAGCCTGATGATTGCCTCCGGGCTGCTCATCCTGCTCTTCCGGCGAAAAAGCGCTGGCCCTGCCTGATCTCTTGACGCATAATCTACAGACGTTTAGGAGCCGTTACGGAAGAACCATCACCATTGTAACGTGCGCCGTTACGGCTCCTTACGCCGCTAGCGCTGCTGCCGTCCTTGCTGTTTAAAATTAGATGAAAATTTTACGGCAACGGCTTACAGTGCTCAGGAAACAAAAAACAACGTGTGGAAAGTTCCCTCCCCCTTGGCGGGGGAGGGTCAGGGAGAGGGGGAAATAGCTATGAAATCCACAGGTTGCGACTTCACCCTCCCCCTGACCCCCTCCCGTCGAGGGAGGGGGGATTCAATTTGGCAAAGTTTTGCAAAAAACTCGCCGGTTGTTACAGCCCCTCGGCC
This sequence comes from Deltaproteobacteria bacterium, assembly GCA_021822005.1. Taxonomy (GTDB): domain Bacteria; phylum Desulfobacterota; class Desulfobulbia; order Desulfobulbales; family Desulfurivibrionaceae; genus Thiovibrio. The sequence continues at coordinate 2,562 of JAJZSH010000089.1, forward strand.
AAAGACCATGACCCACACCATAGAACAATGCGGCGCGCCCCAGCGCACGCCGGACGCGAGGCGTGAAACCGGTTGCAGCCACCGGTTTCACCGACTCTTTTTCTTCCTTTTTCTCCTGTGTATACTCATGACCCCAACCTATGTTGAAGCCCTTGAAATCGCCCCGCACCTGCACAAAAACAAGCTCGACAACGGCCTGACCGTTCTGGTCAAGGAGACCCCCGGCACCAAGGTGGCCACGGTCCAGCTCTGGGTCAAGGCGGGGAGCATCTACGAGGAGAAGCATGAGGCGGGCATCACCCATCTCATCGAGCACATGATCTTCAAGGGCACGCCCACCCGCGCCCCCGGCGAGGTTGCCGGGGCCATCGAGGCGGTGGGCGGCCAGATCAACGCCTACACCTCCTACGAGTACACGGTCTACCACGCCACCCTCTCTTCCCGGAACTGGGCGGAGGCCATGGAGGTGCTCACCGACGCGGTGCTGCACTCGAATTTCGACGCCGGGGAACTGGAACGGGAAAAAAAGGTGGTGCTGGAAGAGATCCGCATGCGCAAGGACCGGGCCAATATCGCCCTGTTTCAGGAGCTCATGGCCCAGGCCTACACGGTGCATCCGTACCGGCTGCCCATCAGCGGCACGGCGGAGAGCGTCAGCGGTATCAGCCGCGAGGACATCCTCCGCTACATGGAAAAACATTATCACCCCGGCAATTTCACCGTGGTGGTGGTGGGTGATGTCCGGGTGCAGCAGGTGGTGGACACGGTGCACAGCCTGATGGGGGGATTGCCCAGAAGCGACGCCCAGCCGTCCACCATCCCCAGGGAACCGGCCCAGAAGGCAACCCGCCTCTTCGCCCTGAGCGAGGACGTCAACCAGACCCAGCTGGCCCTGGCCTTTCCCGGCTCCGCCTTCAAGGGTCAGGATGCGGCCATTCTTGATGTGATGACCAGCATTCTCGCCAGCGGCGAGACCTCCCGCCTCTACACCCGGCTGCGCAACGACAAGGGGTTGGTCTACCGCATCGACGGCTCGGCCTTTACCCCCCGTGATCCGGGGTTGCTGGAGTTCACCGCCACCCTGGAAGCGGACAAGGTCGCGCCCGCCCTGGAAGAAACCCTCACCGAGATCTTCCGAATGAAACACAGCAAGGTGAGCGATGAGGAGCTTGACCGGGCCAAACGCAACCTGGAGAGTGATTTCATCTTCAATCTGGAGCGGGCCGAAGGCCAGGCCAGGGTATTGGGCTCTTTCGAGTTCCTGACCGGAGATCCGCGCGAGGACAAATATCTTGAGCGGGTCCGGGCGGTGAGCAAGGAGGATATCCAGCGGGTTGCCGCCTTCTACCTTAAGGGGGAGCATCTCACCGTGGGCACCATTGCCCCGTTCGGCACCGCCCTGGCTTTGAATCAGGCGCAACTGGCGCAGATTATCGCCAAGGCCGAGGCGGCAGCCACGCTGGGCCAGCCCGCCTCACAGGTGAGCGACGCCTACCTGACCGGGGTCCACCGCTTTCAGCTGAAAAACGGCATCCGGCTCCTGGTCCGGGAAAATCATGAGGTGCCCACCGTTTCCATCCGGGCCGTTCTGCCCGGCGGACTCCGCAGCGAGACCGAGACCACCAACGGCGCCTTTGCCTTTATCAGCGAACTCCTGCCCAAGGGCACCCAGCGGCTGAGCGCGGAGGAGCTGGCCAGGGTTGTGGCCAACATGGCCGGGTCTCTCGGCGGCTTCAACGGCAAGAATACCTTCGGGGTCAAGGGCGACTTTTTGTCCCGCTTCACCAGCGAGGGGTTGGGTCTGGTCCGGGATGTGCTCCTCACCCCGGCCTTCGTTCCGGCAGAGGCCGAGAAGATCCGGCCGGAACTGCTCTCCCAGCTCAAGAATCAGGAAGACTCCCTGCCCGGTCTGGCCTTCAAGGAGTTCAACAAACGGTTGTTCATGGGGCATCCCTATGGCCTCAACACCCAGGGCAGCGAGACCGTGATCCGCAACTTCACCGTGGCCGATCTCAAACGGTTGTACGAAGAGCACGCCAGACCCGAGGCCCTGGTTCTGGCCGTGGCAGGCGATGTTGACGCGGAAAAGGTCAGGGAGACGGTGGAGCAGCTTTTCGGCGCCTGGCACAAGACCCCGGCGGAAAAACCGCAGGCCGGGGAAAGCGTCCTGCCCCCCGATGTGCCGTCCGGCCCGGACATTGTCAGCATCCCCCGGGACAAGCAGCAGGTGCATATCATCATCGGCTTTGTCGGCACTACCCTGAACAGTGAAGACCGCTACGGCCTCGAGGTGCTGGACACTGCCCTTTCCGGCCAGAGCGGCCGCCTGTTCACCGAGCTGCGCGACAAGCAGAGCCTGGCCTACAGCCTGTCCTCCTTCTCCCTTCTCGGCTTGGACACCGGCTCCTTCGGCATCTATCTCGGCACCAGCCCGGACAAGAAGGACGAGGCCATCAAGGCTGTCTGGCAGCAACTCTACCGGGTGATGGAAGAGCCGCTCAGCGAGGAGGAACTGGCCAAGGCCAAGAACGTCCTGGTCAGCAATTACGAGCTGAGCCTGCAGACCCGCGGCAATCAGGCCATGGAAATGGCCTTGAACGAAACCTACGGCCTGGGGCAGGATTTCGGCAACCGTTATGTCCATGCCCTTGAGCAGGTCGATGCCCAAACCGTGCTGGCCATGGCCCGCAAATACATCCGGCCCGGCAACTATGTGCAGGTCACGGTGGGGGCCACTCCCCTCCTTGATGCCCAGGAGCCGGAGGCGCCGCCTCAAGCCGAGGCCGAGGCCGCACCCGCCATTCCTTCAGAAAAGATCGGTGAATAAGATGCTCCGTCCCATGATCGCCCCCTCCATCCTCTCCGCGGATTTCACCCGGCTTGGAGAAGAAATAACCGCCGTGGCCAGGGCTGGGGCGGATGTGATCCACATCGACGTGATGGACGGCCATTTCGTGCCCAACATCACCATCGGCCCCCTGGTGGTGAAGGCGGTGCGCACAATCACCGATCTGCCCCTGGATGTCCATCTGATGATCGAAAACGCCGATGCCTATCTGGAAGACTTTGCCAAGGCCGGGGCGGACTGGATCACGGTGCATGTGGAAACCGGCTATCACCTGCACCGGACCATCCACCGCATCAAGGAGCTGGGTAAGAAGGCGGGCGCGGTGCTCAACCCGGCCACCCCCCTTGAGAGCCTTACGGAGATCCTGCCCGATCTGGACCTGGTCATGCTGATGACCGTGAATCCCGGCTTTGGCGGACAATCGTTCATCGAGAGCTCCCTGGCCAAGATCAGGCAACTCAAAAAGATGATCGATGCGCGCGGACTTGCCGTGGGTATCGAGGTGGACGGCGGGGTGAGCCCGAAGACCATCGGAGCCATTGCCGCGGCCGGGGCCAACATCTTCGTGGCCGGTTCCGCCGTGTTCGGCCAGGACGACTACGCCAGGGTCATCGCCGAACTCAAGGGCGGTTGCTGAACCGTTGTTGTTATCCGGTTCTCGCTAAAAACGATGCTCTTGATCGTGTTTTTAACGAGAAATGGAGTCAGCCGCGCCCTGTCCGTTCCAAATCCTGCCGGGCAAAGAGGTAGGTGGTGTTGCAATAATGGCAGCAAGCCTCCACGGGAAAGGGCCCGTTGCGCAGCTCAGCCAGATCCTTTTCCGAAAGGGTGAGGAGGCGGGCGGTGATATCTTCCCTGGAGCAGGGACAGGCAAAAAGAACCGGCGTGGTGGTGAGCAGCTCCGGCTGAAATGCAGCAAACTCTTTTGCAAGCAAACCCTCCGCTCCGCCGCCTTCGGCAAAACAGCGCCCCAGCGAGGGCAAGCCCGCAAGGCATTCCTCCAGCTCCGCCATGAGCTCGGGCCTGGCTCCGGGCATGGCCTGGAGCAACAAGCCGCCTGCCCCCACCGGCACCCCCTCGCTGTCGAACTGGATACTCAGCGCAATGGCGGTGGGGGTCTGCTCCGAGGTCTGGAAATAATGGCTGAGATCCAGAGCCAGGTTCCCGTGCTCCAGCATGGTGGTTCCGGTGAACGGCTGGCTGGCGCCTTCCAGGTACGTGCTCACCGAGAGAAATCCCGCCCCGAAAAAGGGGGACAGGTCGAAGGAGTCCAGGGGCTTTTCCAGGGGAATCGGCGTCTGCCGCAGGTAGCCGCGCACCTCGCCCGCGGCGTTGGCCTCCGCCACCAGCCCCTTGATCGGGCCGGAACATTCAATCCGCAGAGCGAGCCGATCCTTGTCCCCCTTCAGGGTCGTGGCCAGCAGGGCCGCGGCCAGGCAGGCATGCCCCAGCACCAGGGTCTCCAGCAGGCCAAGCCCATGCCTGGCGCGCATCGTGTTGACCACAGCCGTCCCCCGCACCAGCACGCCGCGCACGGCTTTGTCGCCCAGGAGAAACCGGGTGCGCCCGTCAGCCAACGGTCTCACAATCCCCCCAGATACTGAGCGAATTCCGTCCTGACCTCCTGAAAGGGCACGGCAAAGCCGATTCCCTGGGCGTCACGGAGAACCATGGTGTTGACGCCGATAAGGCCGCCCTGCTCGTCAATCAGCGGCCCGCCGCTGTTTCCCGGGTTGATCGGGGCGTCGGTCTGGATGAACTTCCTCCCCTTGTACTCACGGTAGCCGGAGATGATCCCGCCGGTCACGGTATGCCGCAATCCCATGGGACTCCCGATGGAATAGACCTTCTGCCCCTGGCCGAAATGCCGGCTGTCCGTCACTGGTTGGATAAAGGGCGCGTTGTAACAATCCACTGAGAGCAGGGCCAGGTCGGCGCGGTCGCTCATCTTGAGGGATTGCACGGGTAATTCGCTGCCGTCGATCAAGACAATCTTGATGTCGGAACTCCACGATGACCGCTCGATCCGCTGCAGCTGGGCGATTTTCTCCTGGTGCAGGGCGCTGTATTTCTCGCGCGCCTCCTGTCCCCTCTGCAGCGACTCTTCCACCTGCCTCCGCACCCCTGGATCCCGGATGCTGGCAAGCTGTCTTTCCAGCACCTCCCTGTTCCGCAGGTCCCGCTCCAACTCGGCGGCCATCTTGTCCACGTCGTCCTTCAGGGATTTCCGCTGGGCGGCGTCAACTTCCACCACGTGCCGGTTGGTGACGATATAGCCATTGGCAGTGACAAAAAAGCCGGAGCCGCTTCCCCACGGAGTCTTAATAAAGACCGTGGCATTCCTGGCCTGCTCCAGGGCATTTCCTGCGGGAAAGGCGGCGGCCAGTTTTCCGGCAAGGCCCTCGGCGCCTTGCGGCTGATCCGGCGCCCCTCCTTGCCGTAGTGACGGCGGCGACGACTGAGCCCGGCGCCCCTCCTGCTCCCCTTCCTGAGAGGAAATGGCTGCAGGCTGTCCGGTATCCGGCGCTGGTTGCTGTTGCGGAGGAGCGAATACATACCAACCCCCCAGCACCCCCACCACCATGGCAACCACCCAGCCCGCCAGCCCAGAGGAAGCCTTCCGTGGTACAACAGAGGGCTCCATTCCGGCTTGGTTCGGCAGGGCCTCCTCCCTTTTCTGGAGCCGGGCAAAAATTACCCCGCATCTTTCGCATTCCTGATCGCCAGCTTGGGCATGGCCGCATTTTGGACAGTTCAAATCCCCCCTCCCTTGGTCAACAGCCGGGCAACAGAGTATTGCCCCGATAAGAATCTATACACCATTGGCCTGGGTATCGACACATTCTTGCCGAAAAAAAAAGCCCGCTTTCTACAAGCGGGCTTTTTATAACCTGGATACGGGAAAAGATTATTCGGGAATCCCCCACAGGGCTGTTTGCCGCTTGGAAACAGGGGTAATGGCGATCTCTTTGCTTGCCCGCTGGCCGCCGGGGTCCGTGGCGGTTACCCGGATGACGATCCTTGTTTTGTGCTCCCCTCGAAAGGAAGAGGGCGCCACAAAGGAAACCGCCGAATCTCCCCCGTGGAGCTTCTCCAGGTGCACCGGCGTGCCGGCCAGCTGCTCCCAGCTATAACGCACGCCGCCAGGAGAATCATCCCTGGTAAGCCCTGCGTCAAGCACCACGCTTTCCCCCACCTTGTACGAATCGGCCACCGGTTTCAGGACCAGCACGGGTGGCTTGTCGCCAAGCTTGACCGCGATGACCAGCTCCCGGACCTTGGAGAAAACCCCGGCCGCCTTGAACCGGTACCGCACCACCTCCTTGCCGCCAAAATACCTGTCCGGCTCATAGCGATGCCGACTGCGGTCGAGACGGTGCAAGACGCCTCGCAGGGCCGGACCGCTGAGAATTTCCACCGACACCTTGGCGTCAAAGGGCTCCGTGTTGGCGGCAGCCCAGATCTTTTTCCAGTCAATGGTGAGCGGTGCGGTGCTCAGAGTCTGTAGCCGCACATTCTTCGCCGCCACCACCGGTCGCTCTTCCGGCACATCTTTCGGCGCTTCCGCCGCCACCGGCTTGGCTTCCTCCGGACCCATGACTCCGACCTTGGCAGGGGCGCTGGCCAGCTGCCCGTCGGAAACGCGGAATTCAAAGCTGTCTTCCCCCGGGAAATCCCTGTTGGGCAGATAGGTGATCTTGGGCAGATCGCCGGAGAGCCTGCCGAACTTGGGAGGGGTCACAATTTCAAACTTCAGGGGATCGCCATTTTCATCCGTGCCGGCAAGCTCGATGGGCAGGGCCTCGTTGGGTTTTGTCATGCGCCAGCTGGACTCGCTGGCCACCGGCGGCGCATTGGGGGGGGCAACGGGCGCGACGACGACAACCGGCGCCCCTTCCCTTGGGGCGACGGGCATCTCCTGGGCGGGCGGCGGCACGGGAACCGGCATCACGCCTTTCTTGTTTTTCATGAAAAAATACCCCCCGCCCCCCGCCAGCAGGATGAGGCAGAAGACCGCGACAGCCATGCCTTTTTTCTTCCCGGCTTTAGGCGGCGGGGCAAAGGGGTGATCTGTGCCCGAAGCAGAGGGCTTTTCCCGGCTGTCATCCATGGTGGCCTCCGCAAGAAAATCCGGCACATCCCGGGCAGGAGAGGCAGTGGCAAAGATATCCTCTTCGCCCATCCCACCTTGCGGCGCTGTGCCAGCGGTATTTGTTTCATCGGGGATATCGGGCAGGTCGCCAAAATCAAACTCATCGTCATCAAACCCGCCATCGTCCGGCAAACCGAAATTATCTTCTCCAGAGGCGGCAGGCCCCGCTTTTCCGCTCCCGTCCTGAGCCACCTCGGCAAAACTCGCCGTTTCCGGTCGATCCGGCTCCTCGCCGCCGATATCGGAAAAAAGATTGTCAAGATCATCCTTGCTGGGAGCGCCCAAACCATCGGCCATAGCTGGTTCGCCCGACCCCTTTTCCTCTCCCGCGCTGGCAAAAAGACCATCAATATCCGACTGGTCCAGATCAAAATCATCGCCAGCCGCGCCAGCCGCGGGCGCAGCCGCAACCGCAGGCCCTTCCCCGCCGCCAAGCAG
>JAJZSH010000090.1 GCA_021822005.1 Deltaproteobacteria bacterium
GGCGGGCAGCCGCCCTCGCCGGTGGCCATGACCACGGGGATGCCCAAGACCTCGTTGCAATAGGCCACGCCCTGGAGCAGGCCAAGCCACATGTTGGGGGAGAGCGCGCCAAAGGACATGGAGCCGATGACAAAGGGGAAGATCTCCCGCACCGGTGGAATCCACTCGCCAGCCAGCTTGCGCCGGACATATTCCTCCGGCGGCAGCACCCGGCCGAGCAGGGTGTTGCAGGAAAACTCATGGCGGCCCGCGTCCAGGGCCGGATCGGTGAGCATGGAGATCCGGTCGAAGATGATGCGGTCGAGCAAGCTCGCGCCCGGCACGTTGCGGCGGCCCCCGCGTTTGGCCGGTTCGCCCTGCTGGCTGTTCTGGAAACGGAACCGGTCGCTGGGGTTGTGTACCGGATGGATGGCCTCGTTGGGGCAGACCATGGCGCAGGAGCCGCAGCCGATGCAGCGCTTGCTCACCTCGGTGTTCTGACGGATGCCGACAAAGGTCTTGTACGAGCTGCCCCGTTCCGTGGCGGAAAGCACCAGATGGGGCATGCGCTTGCGCATGTAGGCCAGTTTCAGGGTGCCCACCGGACACACCGCGGCGCACCGGCCGCACAGGGTGCAGCGGTCTTCGCGGTGCTCAATGATCCAGGGCAGATCGTTGGGGGTCAGGCTGCTTGGGGTATTGGCAATTGATCGAACTGAGACCATATCTGCAACTCCTGTCTGTCTGGAGGAATAATAACGGTGTGTTCCCGCATGGGCTGGAAATCCTTGGAGCGATCCCGGTCGGGGATCATGGCGTCAACGCCGCACATCTCCGAGGCAATGGCCCACTCGCCGGGTTTGCCGCCCACCGTGGCCGGCCGCATCTTCTTGGCGTCCATGACCAGCATGGAGGTTTCATCGGGCAGGGTGCCGATCACCGCATTGGGGCCGTCGATGATCAGGCGGCGGCAGGCGTCGCGCAGGCCCCGGAGAAAATCGCCCTGGGGATGAACGGCCAGCTCCTCGTTCTTGAGCGGAGTGATCACATGCTTGTAGGCCGAAAGCGGCAGCTTGAGCTGCCTGGTCACATAGTGGAGGATATGGGCGAACACCTCGGAATCCGACTGGTAGCCGATATAGCCGGGAAAGGCCCGGCCGGTGAGCCAGTCTTTGATGGGGATAAAGGCGGTGTTCTCGCCGTTGGTCATGGTGGCGACCCCCTGGATGAAGAAGGGATGGCAGGCGTAGAGGTTGATGCCGTAGTTGGTGTTCTGGCGGCCCTGGGCCATGCAGATCCGGCTGGTGATCCGGCCGGAGTCCAGGCCAAGGGCGATGCCGATATCAAGGGGCCAGCCGACCTCCTTGATCATGACCACGTCGGGCCACAGGGAAAAGGCGGTGAGGTCGTTGCCGTGGGCCTCGCCATCGGCGCGCAGGGCAAGGCGGGTCAGCATCAGTTCGTGTTCGACCTGCTGGGCGGAGAGCTTGCTCCAGGCCGCGGGCAACTTGTACACCCGGAGGATGTACTTGTGCCGGTCCTGGGCCTCGATCATGCTTTTTTTCACCTCAAACTCGTGATCGTACTTGAGCGTGAACCCGGCCTTATCCATAATATGGTCGAGACGGGCGAGCGCGCCTTCGGTGTGGGCGATGCCCGAGAGGATCGGATCCCCGGCATTGTATTTGTAGTCCGCGAACGTCAGCCCCCTGAGCAGCAGGCCGAGGCCGCTGCCGTCATACCCTTCCTGCATGGCCTCCATGGCCTGCAGAACCGAGAAGGGAGAGAAAGGCTCACTTGCGGTTTTCATGGCTAACCGGCACATGTGTCACTCCTTTTAGTGCTATAAATTGGCTTCGTAATAAGCAAAGGTACAGCCAGCGTTCTTGCGCTTATTGAAAAAAATATGCGCCTGTGAATCAGGGTTAAAACTAATGATTATAGCGAGAAATTTCAACCCTACAAGGCGAATTTAGCGACTCACTGCATTACACCACAATAAATGGATTGTCAAGGGGGGAAACCGGGCAATCCGCAGGCCTGAGATTATGAAATTTCTCCTTGGCGGGCGGCCTATTTTTTTCGGGGGATTTGTTTTGCTGGATTGTTCCGCGCAGGGAGTATCCGTCCTGTGCGCGACAAGGGGAAAAGGCCCATTTCCCCTTGACAAAAGAAGATAAACCGAATATCAGAGAATCCTCTCAAAGGGGAGCATTGCTGACCGTTTCCGTCGGTATTTTTTTGATAAAAGTCCTTTTATTTCATTAAGTTGCGCGGGGCCATTGTTGGGACGCGAATTCATCTTCAAGAAGGCGACATGACATCGTTATTGACCTTCCCAAAAGGCGGGGTGCATCCGCCTGCATCAAAGGGCCTGACCGCGAACCTCGCCATCGAGGTGATGCCAATCCCCGACGAGCTTGAGATTATTCTTGGCCAGCATATCGGCGCGCCCTGCACCCCCACGGTTGCCCCCAAGGATGCGGTGCGGGAAGGCGAGGTCATCGGCGAGGTGACCAAGGGGCTCGGGGTTTCCCTCCATGCCCCGGTGGCCGGGATCATCAAGTCCTTCGGCATGTCCGGCCACCCCATGCGCGTCAGCGCGCCCTCCATCACCATCCAGACCAATAAAGAAGCAGCGCCGGTGCAGTATTCCCGCTGCGACTGGCAGAAGCTCGCCAAGGAAGAGCTGCTGGCCAAGGTGCATGGTGCCGGGATCATCGGTATCGGCGGCGCGGGCTTTCCTTCCCATGTCAAGCTCTCCCCGCCGCCGGACAATCCGGTGGACACCCTGATTTTAAACGGCGCCGAATGCGAGCCTTACATCACCGCGGACCATCGCCAGATGCTGGAGCATGCCCGGGAGATTGTCGAGGGCGCCACGGTTATCCTCAAGATCCTCGGAATCAGGCAGTGTTTCATCGGTATTGAGAACAACAAGCCCGACGCCATCAAGACCATGACCGAGGCTGCTGCCGCCGCCTCCACCCCGGAATACACCATTACGGTGCAGCCCCTGCAGGTCAAGTACCCGCAGGGTTCGGAAAAGCAGCTCATCCAGTCCATCACCGGGCGCAAGGTGCCGGGTTTCGCCCTGCCTTCGGCGGTGGGCGTGGTGGTCCACAATGTGAGCACCGCCAGGGCTATTTACGATGCGGTGGTGCTCGCCAAGCCCCTGTACGAGAAGGTGATGACCATTTCCGGCAAGGGGATCAAACGGCCCGCCAATCTGCTGGTCAAGGTGGGCACCAGAGTGAGCGACATCGTGGAGTACCTGGGCGGGGTTACCCCGGCCCTTGCCAAGATCGTCATGGGCGGCCCGATGATGGGCTTTGCCGTTTCCAGCCTGGATATCCCGGTGACCAAGACCACCTCCTCGGTGCTGTTTCTCGCCGCAGATGAGATCGACACCAGCCCCCACTCCCAGTGCATCCGCTGCGGCTGGTGTCTGGAGGCCTGCCCCATGGGCCTTGAGCCCAAGGAGATCGCCCTGTATGTGGAGGCGGGCCGCCCGCAGGATACCGGGCAGTTCGGGGTATTCGAGTGCTTTGAGTGCGGCTGCTGCGCCTATGTCTGCCCGGCAAAACGGCCTTTGGTCCAGTTTGTCCGGCTGGCCAAGATGAAGGCCAAGCGTTGATCCATCAGAACGTAACCAAGGAGAACGGTCATTAACGAGCACGCTTCAGATACCCGGCTGCCCAACACGCCACAGGGGCTGTGGAAGGTTTCCGTTTCCCCCCATGTGAAGAGCGGCGAGTCGGTTGAGAAAATCATGTGGACCGTGGTGGCCTGCCTGGTGCCGCCCCTGGTTCTTTCCGTATTTATCTTCGGTATCCAGACCCTGATCATCACCGCGGTCAGCGTGGTGAGCTGCGTGGCGGTTGAGGCCGCAACCCAGAAGGCCCTGGGCCGCCGGATCACAGTTTGGGACGGCAGCGCGGTGATCACCGGGATGCTGATCGCCTTTGTCATCCCGCCCGGGGTGTCGCCGCTGCTGCCGGTGCTGGGCGCGGTCATGGCCATCGCCATCGGCAAGCATCTGCTGGGCGGGATCGGCTACAACATCTTCAATCCGGCCCTGCTGGCCCGGGCCTTTCTCCTGGCTACCTTTCCGGTGGCCATGACCTCGGCCTGGCTGCCGCCGCTCTCCGACATGGCGATTTTTTCCTATCTGGGCACCCCCATCGACGCCGTTGCCACCGCCACCCCCCTGGCGGTACTCAAGACCCAGGGGCTTGGTGCCTTCAGCGAGCAGTTTGGCGCGGGGGCCAACCTCTACACCAATTTTTTCCTCGGCTGGCGGCCCGGTTCCATCGGCGAGACCTCCGGTCTGCTCATTGTCCTGGGCGGACTGTATCTTCTCTATCGCGGCTACATCACCTGGCATATCCCGGTTACGGTTATCACCACCATCGGACTGCTTTCCTGGTGTTTTGGCGGCGAGGTATTGTTCGGCGGCGATCCGCTGCTGGCCGTTCTTTCCGGCGGCGCCTTGCTCGGGGCCTTTTTCATGGCCAACGACTATGTCACCTGCCCGACCAACAAGACCTCCCAGCTTATTTACGGGATTGGCGTGGGGGCGCTCACCGTGCTGATCCGCCTCAAAGGCGGCTATCCCGAGGGAATCTGCTACGCCATTCTGCTCATGAATCCGCTGAGCCCGGTGCTGGACGGATTCTTCAAGCCCAAGCGCTTTGCGCCTCTCCAGGGAGGCGCAAAATGAAGGACATCCTTACCATCATCTTCCGGCTGACCGTTGCCTGCCTGCTGGCCGGGCTGGTCATGGGCGTGGTCTTCATCGCCACCAACAAGGCGAAAAAGCATAATATCCATGTCAACGAGCAGAAGGTCATGCTCAGCCTCCTGGGCTACTCGGCAAAGAACCCGGCCCCGGAGACCGTGGCCATGCACGAGGTGTACCGCTACCTCGTCGGCCAAGGCGAGGACCTGGCCATGGGCTATCTCCTGCCTCTGCGGGACGGGTCGTTCTCCTTTGTGACCATTGATCTGGCGGGCGGGTTCGTGGCCCAGAACCCCGTGGCCATTTCCGCGGAAAAGGCAGCAGAGGAGGGCGAGCGCGCCCCGGCGATTGGAGCCGCCATCGGCGCGGGCAAGACCATCCGGTACGCCGACCAGACCATCGTGGTCACCAACGGCGGCAAGAGAACGGCCTATCTCCTGCCCGGCAAGTTTCCCGGCTTCAAGACCTTCATCGGCGCGATCCTGGCCCTTGACCAGAATTTTTCCATCCTCGGTCTGGAGATCATGGAGCACGAGGAAGACCCTGGTTTGGGCGCGGAGATAGACCAGGACTATTTCAAGAACCAGTTCAAGGGCAAGCCCCTGGAAACGGTGAAGAAGCTGGAGGTCGTGAAAACGCCCCTGCCGGAGGAGTACCGCCAGGCGTTGGAGGCAGACCGGCAGGGCAAGCTGGGGCCGGAAGAGGTGGCGCGCATCCAGGAGCAGTACAAGGATAACGATATCTACGCCCTCACCGGCGCCACCATCTCAAGCCGTTCCGTGACCAGCGGGGTCAAGGGGATGGTGAAGAAATTCGCTTACCGGTTGGGGATCCTGGACCGGGTTCTTGTCGAGCAGCATATCGCGGCGCCTTTTTAGTAGACGGAGAATGTGACAGTGGCGACTGACAAAACAAACCTGCAACTGGTGGTCAACGGGATCCTGAACGAGAACCCCATCTTCCGGCTGGTGCTTTCCATGTGTCCGGCGGTGGGGATCAGCACCACGGTGATGAACGGCTTCATGCTGGGGATCGCCGTGCTCTTCGTCCAGGTCTGTTCGAGCTGCACCATTGCCCTGTTCAAGAATGTCATCCATCCCCGGATCCGGATCCCCACCTACACCCTGACCATCGCCACCTGGGTGACGGTGATCGACATGGTCCTGGCCGCCTACCTGCCTGAGGCCTACGCCAAAATGGGCATCTTCATCAAGCTCATCGTGGCCTTCGCCATCATCACCATGCGGTTGGAGATGTTCGCCAGCAAGGAGAGCGTCAATGCCTCGTTCTGGGACGGCATCGGCATGGGGCTTGGCTTCATGTTCGGGATGATGGCCCTGGGCTTTGTCCGGGAACTGCTGGGCATGGGCACCATCCTGGGCTATGACGTGCTGGGCTTCAAGCCGCTTCTCTTTTTCGTGCTGCCCCTGGCCGGGTTCTTCTGCGTCGGCCTGATGATGGCCTTTTTCAACTATATCGAGATCGTCTACAAGCGAGCCAAACGGGCCTGAACCATGAACAACCACCGTATCAGACGGATACTGCTTTCCCTCGTTCTTGTCCTTGCCCTGCCGGTTCTGGCGCAAGCGCGGGAGCTGATTGCCACCAAGAGCTTCGGCAAGGCGGCAAACGAGATCGTCGTGACCTTTGCCGGCGCCGTGGACCGGGCTGCGGTTGAGGACCCGGCCAACTACCGGGTCTACGAGGAGCAGGACCCGGACATCAAGCTGGAGCTGGTGCGCGTTGTTCTGGCCGATGACCAGAAAACCGCCACCCTGACCTTCAAGGAGCCGCTCAACGCCGGGCTGCCCCATGTGGTCTCCATCAACCGCCTTGCCGAGGGCGGGGCCGCGGCAACCTTTAAGGTGATGAAGCCCTATCTCGGCTACCTGCTGTCCATTCTCATCAGCGCGCTTGTGATCAACAACTTTGTCTTCACCAAGTATCTGGGGCTCTGCGTCTTTTTCGGCACCTCCAAGCGCAAGGACACGGCCAAGGGGATGGGGCTCACCTTCACCGTGGTCATGGTGGTCAGCGCCATTATGAGCTGGTTTTTCTACCAGTTCATCCTCAAGCCCTATGACCTGAACTTCCTGCAGATCGTGGTCTTCATCGGCCTGGTTTCCCTAACGGTGCAGGCGGTGGACACGGTGCTGCGCAAGGTGAATCCGGCCCTGTTCAACGCCTTTGGCGTCTATCTGGTGCTGGTCATCGCCAACTGCGTGATCATCGCGGTGCCGCTGATTCTCGCCGACAACGAATACAATTTTCTTGAGTCCTTCATGCTTGCCCTGGGGGCAGGCGGCGGCTTTCTCCTGGCCCTGTATCTGATGAGCTCGGTGCGGGAACGGATGGAGCTGGCCAATATCCCGCCGACCTTCAAGGGCGTGCCCATCGCCTTTATTGTCGCCGGACAGTTTGCCCTGGCGTTTCTGGGATTCTCCGGGCTGACTCTTTTTTAGGAGCCGTCAGGCAAGAACCTCGTTTTTACAGAGTCTCTTGCAAAAGTCTCCAAAAGTTCCCTCCCCCTAGGCGAGGGAGGGTTAGGGAGAGGGGGAAATAGTCATGAAACCGGCAGGTTGCAACTCCACCCTCCCCCCGGCCCCCTCCCGTCGAGGGAGGGGGAGTCAATTTGGAAGAGTTTTGCACGAGGCTCTACTGTAACGGCTTGGTGGTTTAGGAATAATTTTCTGCGGTTTACGTGGGATAGGTGTGGTAATGGATCCAGCATTAGTCAAACTCGCCCTGGGCGGCATCGCCCTCCTGGGCTGCATAGGCCTCTTCTTTGGCATCGGCCTTGCCCTGGCGGCGCACAGGTTCGCCGTTGAGGCCAATCCCCTGATCGAAGAGGTGCTGGAGTCCCTGGCCGGCGCCCAGTGCGGCGGCTGCGGTTATCCCGGCTGCGAGGGCTATGCCATCGCGGTGGTCACCAACCCCGAGGTGCCGCCCAATCTGTGCTATCCCGGCAAGGAAAAGGTGGCTGAGCGGGTGGCCCAGCTCACCGGCAAGAAGATGACCGCAGTGGAGGACATGATCGCCCTGGTCCGCTGCTCCCGCAAGGAAGGGAGGGTCAGCCACAAGCACGAGTACATCGGCTTTGCCTCCTGCACCGCGGCCAACCTCGGCTTCGGCGGGCCGTCGGCCTGCAACTATGCCTGCATCGGCCTCGGCGAATGCGCCGGGAGCTGTCCCTTTGACGCCATTGCCATGGTGGACGGCTTTCCGAAGGTGAATCCCGACAAGTGCGTGGCCTGCGGCACCTGCGTCCGGGCCTGCCCCAAGCGGATCATCGAACTCATGACCCTCAAGGCCAGGGTGCATGTGCCGTGCAGCACCAAGGACCTTGGCAAGAATGTCCGCAAGGTCTGCGAGGTCGGTTGCATCTCCTGCCGGATGTGCGTGAAGAAATGCCCGGCTGAAGCCATTGCCCATGTGGACGGCCTGATCAGGATCGACCATCCGAAATGCATTGCCTATGGCCCGGAGTGCCAGGAAATATGTGTGGAAAAATGCCCCCGCAATATCATGCGGAAATATGCGGGAAGAGCGGCCATTGCCCGGCAGGTGGAAGGGTTGAAGATGGCCTCCTAATCTCGTCATTCCGGCGAAAGCCGGAGGTAAGCGAGCGGAGCGAGACTCCGATCCAGTGTGTTGAGTAGTCGCGGAAAAGCTGGACACCGGTTTTCACCGGTGTGACGATTTTTTTCGAGATCATCAAAAAAATGAAAGGCGAAAGGTGGAGTATCCTCCCCCCAATCCTTCTTATTGCCTTGAGAGAGGAAAAAAGAAATGAAGACGAAATCGACCATGGTGCATCCGTGCAATCAGCAGAGAAGATCCTTTTTGAAGCTTTCCGGCCTTCTCGGCCTCGGCGCGGCAAGCGCGGCCCTGCTGCCCACGCCCCAGGCGGAGGCGGTTCTTTTCGGCCCCAGGGAATACAAGGTTTCCTCGACCAGGCTGGCGATGGGGTCTTTTCTGTCCATCACCGCCATCCATTCCTCCAAGGATGAGGCGGAAAACGGTATCGGTCTCGCCTGGGAAGAGATTGACCGGCTGGCCAGGCTGTTAAGCCGCCATGATCCCGGCACCCCGGTTTCCCAGCTCAACAGCACCGGCGCTCTGCACAAGGCGCCGCCCGAGGTTCTCGAGGTTGTGGCCCGCTCCCTCTATCATCACCGGCAAACCGGCGGGGCCTTTGACATTACGGTCAAGCCCCTGGTTGATCTCTTCAAGGAGCGTTTTGCCGCCGGGGTGACACCCTCCGAGGCCGAAATCAGCGCGCTTCTGCCCCGGGTGGGTTCCGAGCAGATCCGTTTTACTGCCGGCGATATCTCCTTTGCCCGGCAGGGCATGGGCATCACCCTGGACGGCATCGCCCCCGGCTATATTGTGGACCGGGTTTCCGCGCTTCTCGCAGGGAAAGGGATTACCAGCCATCTCATCAATTGCAGCGGCGACATCCGCACCAGCGGGACGGCGGCCAAGGGCAAACCCTGGACCGTGGCCATTCAGGACCCGGCCAAGCAGAAAGCCTACCCCGAGGTCCTGGCCATGACCACCGGCGCCATCTCCACCTCCGGCAGCTACGAGGTGTTTTACGACCGGGAGAAAATGTTCCATCATATCGTCACCCCCCGGACCGGCCATTCGCCGAGGCTGGCGACCAGCGTCACGGTCAAGAGCTTTTCGGTCATGGATGCCGATGCCCTGGCCACCGGGCTCATGGTTATGCCGCCGGCGGAAGGTGTGCGTTTCGCCGACAGTCAGCCGGGCTGCGAATGCTTTGTGGTGGAGCAGGATGGCGGTTTCAAAAAATCAGCGAGTTGGAATCGGCTTGCCTGATTGTTTTGGGCGACAGGTTGCAGGTAAAAAAAGAGGCCTGCCTGCCTCTTTTTTTATGGGAGAACTTTAGCCATGTCCGAAATAAAAAATCCCCTGGAGATCTATGCGGCCCTGGCGAAAACAAACTGCGGCCAGTGCGGGGTTCCTTCGTGCATGGCCTTTGCCGCCGCAGTGCTTCAGGGGCAAAAGCAACTGGCCGTTTGCCCGTATTTGGAGCCTGCGATCATTGCGCAGTTGAACCAGAGGATTGTCCGGCGCCGCTCCCTGGAAGACGACCACCGGCAGGTCATCCAACAGCTACAGCGGGAAGTGGCTGGTCTTGATTTTTCCCTTGTGGCGCCCCGGCTCTGGGCGCGCCTGGTGGACGGGAATCTGGCCATCAACTGCCTGGGAAAGGATTTTTTCATCATCCCGTCCGGAGAA
>JAJZSH010000091.1 GCA_021822005.1 Deltaproteobacteria bacterium
TGGCCCGGAAGGGAATAGAACGGATGGCGGAAAAGGGAATCTGGTCCGGCGGAGCGTCCGGGGCAATGCCGCCGCCGATGTCGATGGCAAGGATCCCGGCCTGGATGGGCAGGTCCAGCCGTCTTGCCAGACCGCCGGGCAGACAGCGGTCGTCCCGCCCAAGCTCCACCAGATGAAGCACCGCGGTTTCATGGATGAAGCGGAGCACGTCGTGGAAGGTCCTGCAGCCTTCGGGCCTGAATTCCTGCATCAGCGGGTCAACCAGATTCAGCCGGGAAACCTCCCGGAGGATCCGGCGCAGCATCCTGAACTCCGGAGCCATGTGCAGGTCCATGGTGGTGGTCGCCTGATAGGTGAGCAGCTCCACCACCCTGCCCCGGTAAATCCGGCGGTCCTCGGCATCCACGGTTATTTCCTCGCCGGGCGCCACCTTGGCCATGATATCCGCAACCCCGACCAGGCAGGGAACCCGCAACTCGCGGCAGAGAGTGGCCATATGGCTCGCCGGGGTGCCCACCTCGGTGACAATGGCCGCGGCCCGCTGCATGACCTGAACAAATTGAGAGGAATCGCGGTGGCTGATAAGCACCGCGCCCTCGGGGAAATCCTTGAGATCGGCCAGGGTTTCCACCCAAAAGGCCGGTCCGGCGCCGATGCCCTGCTGGGCCACCCGTCCTGCGTCCGCCGCGATAAGTTCATAGCCTTCGAGTTTTTCGGAAAGCCGGGGCTTTCCCCTTTCGCTCTCCGTGATCAACAGGGGTCTGGACTGCAGGATGTAGAGGGCGCCCTGGGGGTCTACGGTCCATTCGATGTCCTGGGGCCGCTTGAAAAAGGTTTCCAAATGAATAGCGATTCCGGCAAGCTCCAGAAGGGTCTGCTCGTCAAGACAGGGAGCCTCGATCTGTCCGTTCGGCACCGCTTGCATCGCAAGCCCGCCGTCCGCATCCCCGGTTGGCAGCAGGGCTTCATGTTTTGCGGCGATTACCCGCTCAACGACCTGCGGCGGCTCACCCTTGCTGATCCGGAAAAAATCCGTGGGCACCTGCCCCTCAACCACCGCCTGCCCCTGCCCCATGGCGCCGACCGCTACCATGCTCTGCGAACCGGGCTCCATGGGATCAATGGAATAGATGATACCGCTGGCGTGGGCCAGGATCATGCGCTGACAACAGGCGGCAATGGACATGGGGCTGCCTTCGGGAAAAACCTGACGCCGGTAACGGATGGCCTTGGCGCCAAAAAGACTGGCCGCCACCTGGAGATAGGCGCGATACACCGCCTCGGCCTGGGGAGGAACCTGCAGCTCGGAATGGAACTGGCCGGCAAAGGAGAAATCCATGTCCTCTTCCTGGGCGCTGCTGCGGACCGCGAGAAAAAGCGGGAGTTCGCTGCCGGCCGCAAGCCGCTTAAGGGACTCGGCCAGCGTATCAAGAAAGCCGGATGGCGGCTCGACGCGGAGCACCTTTTCCTGGAGAAGACGGCGCAACGCCTCAAGCCCCTCTTCATCGGGAAGGTGCTGGGAAAGCAGCTGCTCAAACCGGTCGAACTCCGGTCTCAGCCCGTTCAGATCGAGCAGATCGTGAAACAGCCGGGTGGTGATGACAAACCCTTCCGGCACCCGAACCTTGGGGTTGTGGAGCAGCTCGGAAAGATGCGCGGCCTTGCCGCCCACCAAAGGCCAGTGTCGGGTCTCGACCTCCGTAAGCCAGAGCAGGGGTGAGCCTTCCCGGTCGTCCCGTTTGTTGAGGATCGCCCGGACCCGGGCCTCCATGGGAGTAAACACTTCATCCAGGGCCGCACACTGGTTCTGGGTCAGGATATTGATTGCGGCAAGGGCGCGACGCATGGCTGCGATCATCTCCTCAACCGTGGCTTCCACATAGCGGAGATCAAAAAGATACTCGCCGCTCAGTTTCTCCCCCATGTCGGCGATAATCTCAAGGGCCTGGTTGTTTGCCTTGAGCACCTCGCGGAACTGAGAGAACACCAGGGGCAGAGGCCGACAGGCCTGGGGCGTAAACCAGCGTTGGGCGGAAAATCCTTTCAGGAGATCACGGAGGGCCATGCGCTGCGGTCCTGCAGAAAAGAAGAGACTCAGGGCAAATCAGACTACTCTTTTTTGCCCCGCGCCTCGTAACAAAGCTGAAAAATGAAATCAGTGGCTGCCGCCACCCTTCTTGAAGATTGCCCCCACGACCAAGCCGGCGAGCAGGGCAATGACCACGGCCATTATCCCATACAATGCGGCGTGCTCAAAGGCCATTTTCGACAGGGCCTCGGTAATGCCGACCCGCTGGACCTCGAACTGGTCAGCGGCCTGGCCGACAACCCTGCCATCCCTGACCGCGAAGACCTTAACCGTGTAGGTGCCGGGCGCGGCCTGGTAGGGCCAGGCAACGCTCGCCTGATAGGTGTTGCCCCGCTCCCCGTGCTGGCGGATGACCGTGCCCTCCTGGATGTCGTAGACCATCTCCTTCTTTTTGAATTTGAGGTATTCGTCAAACCACTTGCCATCCGCCGGATTCCCCTGGCTGTCTTCAATCAGAACCTTTTGCCGGAGGGCGTCATAACCGAACTGGTACTGGCTGCGTTCCGCATCGCTCAGAATCCGGGTCAGCTCGGCGGTGCTGTGCAGCAGATAGATCGCAGGCACCCCCTTGAAATCAAGGTCCCCTTTTTTCATCCAGACAAGGCCGCCGACCTTCTCCTTGTATTTCAGCACAACATCCTCCGGTTCGGTGCTGATGGTGACGATCAGGTCATCACTGCTCGCGCTCTGGCCGGTGATGGTTAATTGCGCGCCATGATAGGTGAAGGTTATCGGGATATTGCCCGGAGTCACCGCACAGGTCAGGGCCTGGTCCGCGGAAGCCGACAAGGGGGTGAGTCCGAAGAAGGCCGCGCCACAAACGGCGAGGCAGCGGAGCGAAAACATGACGGTTCGTTTCAGCGTGTTCATCTTAGTGGCCTCCCGCATAGGCAAGAAGAATGGCAGGCTCCATCACCAGTTCCAGAACAATCTTGACCGTGACGGCAAGGACGATGATGGAAAGGAGGATCTTCAACTGGTCGCCGTGCAGCTTCCGGCCAAGCACCGTCCCGATCTGGGCGCCAAAGACAGAGCCCACCAGCAGGAGCAGGGCAAGAACGAAATCCACCGTATGGTTGGAGTACGCCTGCAGATAGGTCACTTCGATGCAGGTGAAGAGAATCTGAAAAAGGCTGGTGCCAACCACCACATGCATTGGCATGCGCAGCAGGTAAATCATCACCGGCACCATGAGAAAGCCGCCGCCCACACCCATGATGGCGGCGAGTATTCCGACAAAGGCGCCAAGAACGATGGGAACAAGGGCCGAATGGCTGACGCCTGATTTCTCGAAATAGGTCTGCATGGGCAAGGCTGCAAAAAAACCACCCGGCTTCTTGTCCGCCTTGGTCTTGGCGGAGGACGCGGTCCCGGAAACTTTTTTGTTCTTTTTCAAGGCATTCAGGCTTTCAACGAACATGAAGCTGCCAACCAGGCCCAGCATGACCACATAGGTCATCTTGATCATGAAATCCGCGCCGCCGGTGGCGCGGAGAATCTTGATGATCTGTACCCCGAAAGCCCCGCCGACAAAGCCGCCGATCAAAAGAAAAAGGCCCATCTTGAAATCGACATTACCGAGACGCCAGTGGGAAAAGGCCCCCGAGGCGGAAGCCGCCACGATCTGGTTGGCGTCCGTGGCCGCGGCAATGGTCGGCGGAATGCCGATCATCATCAGCAGCGGGGTCATGAGAAAGCCCCCCCCCACGCCGAAGAGGCCGGACAACAGCCCGACCACGAGTCCCAAACCCACCACCACCAGATAATTAACACTGGCGAGGGCTATTGGCAGATACATGTACATTATGTTCCTCCTTTACACTTTTTTACGCTGTTTCAATGCCATCAAAGGTGTCTCGGCCCTTTCGCAGACCGTCGATGAGTGTTTCCACGACAGAACTGCTGGAGACCGTCTGTTTACATCGGGTAATAATGCGCTCAAGGGCGGGGTCGTCCCAGGGCGTTATGATGACAGACCAGAGGACTGGCAGGTACCAGTGGTCACTGGCCACAAGCTGTTTGCGGAGCAGGTCTATCCAGGCGGTCTTACGCTCGAACGCCTGTTGGTCACCGACCCCAAGGACAAGACAAAAAATACGATGGACGCAGAGAAACCGGACCAGAGGCTCGCCCGACATCCTTTCCAGGATGTGGGTGTGGATGCTGACCCCCTCCTGGCTGCCGAGCCCGGTCGCCAGCGAGATGAGGTCTCCCCGTGTCTCCCCGAATGCCTTGCTTTTTCTGTCCGCCTTCCGCTCAGTCCTGAAAACGGCATGGACGATTCCGGTGGTCCGTTTGGCAAGGTCAATGGCATGGACAACGGCTGGGAGATCGGCGCAGGCGCCGGTCAGGAGAAGGGCAATACCAGCTTCCATGAACGCTCCTCGGATGCCCTGTTCAGGCAATCATTGCCGGAACATTTAGCATGAACCGTGCCACTGAATCTATCTTGTTGTTTACAGGTGATTTCACAGAATTCACGGGATAAAGGACAATGATTCGACTGTTCACCTTTGAAACACTAATTTTGCAACTTGCTGTAATTAAATAATTTTTTATAGTTGAAACAACTGTTTCCAATTGAAACAACCCGAATGGGGAACACGAAAAAAAACAGGGGGAAGAGGGCTACTTCTCGGAAAGCAGATCGAGGTCTTTGAGGCGACGCCACAAGGTGGTGCGGGAGATGCCGAGCAGACGGGCGGTTTCCGTCTGGTTGAAGCCGGTGCGCCGGTACATATCGACAATATGCTCCTGCTCCAGCACCTTCAGGTGGCTGGCGGCTTTTTCCGGAGGGATGGGCTGGGTTTCGGCAAAAAAGATATCGGGCGGAAGATCCCTGGCGGAAAGAACCGGTTCCCGGGAAAGGGCAATGGCGCGTTCTACAATATTCTGCAATTCCCTGACATTGCCTGGAAAGGTATAGGCGGAGAGCATCCCGGAAAAATCGGCGGCAATCTCCGGCACGGGTTTGCCGAATTGCGTGGCAATGAGGGTGACAAAATGATCGACCAGCAGGGGGATATCCTCCTGCCGTTTGCGCAGAGGGGGAATATTGATCATCACCACCTTCAGGCGGTAAAAAAGATCCTGACGGAACTCGCCGGCAGCGATCATCTTGTCGATATCCCGGTTGGTGGCGGCGATGAGCCGCACATTGATGTTGACCGGGGCAACGCCGCCTATCCGGAGAAGGGTGCGTTCCTGGATGACCCGCAGCAGCTTGATCTGCATGGGGATGGGCATCTCGCCGACCTCATCGAGAAAAACCGTGCCGCCCTGCGCCGCCTCAAGCAGGCCCAGCTTGGTGCTGACCGCGCCGGTGAAGGCCCCCTTTTCATGGCCAAAGAGTTCATTGGCCACCAGCTCTTCGCTGAACGCCCCGCAATTAAAGGGGATAAACGGATGCTGGGCGCGGTCGCTGGTGTGGTGGAGCGCTCTGGCGACAAGCTCCTTGCCGGTGCCGCTTTCGCCTTGGATGAGGACGTTGCAGTTGAGCGGGGCAATCTGGCGGATGGTCTTGAAGATCTCCTGCATGGCCGGGGAGCGCCCGATGATCCCGGCAAAACGGTCGACAGGGCCTGGGTCCGCAAGATCATGGCCGGATTTGCCGGGATGGCGCAAGGCGTCGCTGATGGTGTTGCGCAATTCCTCAAGCCTGAACGGCTTTGCCAGGTAGTGGAAG
This sequence comes from Deltaproteobacteria bacterium, assembly GCA_021822005.1. Lineage (GTDB taxonomy): Bacteria > Desulfobacterota > Desulfobulbia > Desulfobulbales > Desulfurivibrionaceae > Thiovibrio. The sequence goes on from JAJZSH010000091.1 coordinate 5,775, forward strand.
GCCCCGGCCTTCATGGCCTGGACCGCATGGTCAACAGCGGCATAGCCGGTCATCAGGATGACCTTTGTCCGGGGGGCCAGCATGGTGACCCGCTGGAGGATTTCCATGCCGTCCGCATCAATAAGCCGGACATCCGTGACCAGCACCTCGGGCGGATGTCCGGCAATCCGGGACATTGCCTCACCCGCGGAGATAAAGCCTTCCACCTCGAAGCCATCCTTGGTCAGGGCCTGGACAAGGCGACGGACCGTGACGATTTCATCATCAAGGATATAGATGCGGGGCTTTGGAGGGGCGTTATCTGCCATGGCAAAAATATTCCGAAAAAAATATTGTCGTAATCGCCACAAGCCGCGATTACGACGGTTATTGCTTCGCCGCTTCGCTGCTGTAACTCATTGATGCTGTGTTGCGGACCTGTGACCTTTTTCCCTTTTTACGAGACCGTCAATATTGGGGGGGCCGGAAGCCGCAGGGATATGAGGAGAAAAAGATGTTTCCCCCTGGCAGCTGCATCCTGCGGGAATCTCTTCCCTGAGATGACCACGCCAACCTAGCACGCTCCCCATCACCTTGCAAATTGATTTTTTTCTTCAAAGCCAGGACAACGGATGAACATTCCCCCCTTACCCGCGAAAAAAGACCTTGGCTTGCCTTGGGGGTTGACGATCCTTCCTGAAAGTTCCATATTCCATCACCATGCATGCGCAACCACGAAAACCCGGCCACCTTGAACCAATGCCTGCCGCCTCGCCAACCAGAACCGCATCCGCAGCCGATTGCCCGGAACTGCGGCTGACCTGCCTTTTCTGCGGGGGAACGGCGGTCCTTTCCGGACGCTGACACAAGGCCTCGGTGCTCTGCACGGCGTGCGGGCGGGAATCTCCGGCGGAACCCCATCGGGAGCAGATCGAACACTGGCAGGAGGATGTCTGCCGCTGCCTGGACCACAGACGGGAACCATAAGCGGAACAAACGCCCGGCGCGAGGATTGCGGGAGAAGTTGTGTTTGAACTCAAGAGGAAACGAGGCAGGGCTCGACGGGGGATGTCAGATTTTATAACGCTGATAAATTTCCAGCCGCACCGGGCAATCACAGGTGTGCAGGCTGCCGTATCTTTTCTTGTAGGGACAATCTTCATCCCCCTGGCCAACGAAATAAAAATTGTTCTCATCAATGGGAAAAGCCGGTCGGCAATAGGTATGCGTCTTCCGGCAGGCATAGGCCCGTTTGCACAGCGGGGCCATGGTGTTCTTCTTTTCAGTCATTCATCTTTTCCAGCCGCATGGATTGTAAATTTATGAACCCTATCACACAGCAGACATGAAACACAATACGGAAAAAATACGGGGTGACACGCGGCCTGCTCCCCGCACAAACGCCTTGATGACAGCCTTGCGCGGACTTTCCAGCCCGGCAGGCCGGAAAAAATGCATTACCAGTTTACGGGATATAATTTATCGGGTAGATTATTTGGCTTATTTTGCTCTTCACACCTTTGCCTTCGGAGGAATTATAGATGGACCTGACATTTACCAGCAATGTGTTCCCCACTGAGATCCTGAAACTCGCAGACACCGAGGAGATGATTGTCCGGGGTGGCCGCGACAAATTCAACCTGTTGCCCAAGGCCTTTGCCGGCATCAGGCAGATCGGCGTCATCGGCTGGGGCTCCCAGGGACCGGCCCAGGCCCAGAACCTGCGGGATTCCCTGGCGGGCACCCAGATCAGGGTGAAGGTCGGTCTGCGCCAGGGCTCTTCCTCCATGGCGAGCGCCAAAGCCGCGGGCTTTACCGAGGAGAACGGCACTCTGGGCGAGATGTATCAGGTTATCAGGGACTCCGAGATGGTCATCGTCCTGATCTCCGACGCGGCCCAGGCCGAGAATTACCAGCAGATCTTCGATAATCTCCGGAACGGCGCCACGCTGGGGCTTTCCCACGGATTCCTTCTGGGCTACCTGGAAAGCATCGGCAAAAATTTTCCCAAAAATGCCAACGTGGTCGCCGTCTGCCCCAAGGGCATGGGCCCTTCTGTCCGCCGCCTGTATGAACAGGGCAAAACGGTCAACGGCGCGGGCATCAATTCAAGTTTTGCCGTGGAACAGGACGTTGACGGCAAGGCCACGGATCAGGCCCTTGGCTGGGCCGTGGCCGTTGGCGCTCCCTATATCTTCAAAACCACCATGGGCTCGGAGTTCCGCAGCGACATCTTTGGCGAACGCGGCATCCTGCTCGGCGCGGTGCACGGGATTGTTGAAGCCCTCTACCGCCGCTATGTCATGGAGCAGGGCAAGAGCGAAGAGCAGGCCTTCATCGACTCCGTTGAAAACATCACCGGTCCGATCAGCAAAACCATCTCCCACCACGGCATCAAGGCGGTCTACGACCAGCTGGACGCCGGGGGCAAGAAGATTTTTGAAAAAATCTATTCCCATGCCCATGGCCCGGCCTTTGACATCCTGCTGGAAATGTACGACGAGGTTTCAAGCTGCAACGAAATCCGAAGCGTGATCATGGCCGGTCGTCGGCACAAGCGTTTCCCCATGGGCACCATCGACGGCACCCGCATGTGGCAGGTCGGCGAGAAGGTTCGCGCCAGCCGCAAGGGCGAGATCACGATAAACCCGTTCACCGCCGGGATTTACTGCGCCACCATGATGGCCCAGATCGACCTGCTCATCGAAAAAGGCCACTGCCTGAGCGAGGTTGCCAACGAATCGGTCATCGAGGCCGTGGACTCCCTGAATCCCTACATGCATTACCGGGGCGTGGCTTTCATGGTTGACAACTGCTCAACCACCGCCCGCCTTGGCTCCCGCAAATGGGCGCCGCGCTTTGATTACAACCTGAGCCAGCAGGCCCTGGTGGCCTATGACGCCGGAAAACCGGCGGACACCGCCCTGATTGAAGCCTTTAAAAATCACACGATCCACGGAGTGCTGGCCGCCTGTGCCGCCCTGCGTCCCTCGGTGGACATCGCGGTTATCGGCTAAAGGGTCTCAGGATAGCCCAGCAAAAAAGCCGTTCGGGGATTTCTCCCCTGAACGGCTTTTTTTATGACTCATCCGGAAAAACCGGAGAGCAGATGAAAAAGCGACACTGGCAATATCCTTTCCTGTGGTTAACCGGTTTCCTTGCGGGATATTGCAGCCGTTGTACAGTGCTTTGCACCAGGAAATAAAGTCGAATTATCACCGAGTACACCATGCCCAACATGACCGGTGGCGAACTGGCCAAACACATCCTTGCCATACCGGCCAGGAATGCCGATTGTTCTCTGTGCCGGTTTCAGCGAGGTGTTCACCGAGGAGAAGGCCAGGGCCTTGGGGATTCAGGGCTATGCGATGAAGCCCATTTCCATCCATGACCTTGCCCGCATCTGCCGCAGCGCGCTTGATCAGGCAGGGAAATAAGCGCCGGGTTCAGCTCATGGCCTGACCGGCAGATTTATCAGGCGACCGCTGGCCGGGTCCTTGTAGCGGATCTCTCCGCTGATTCCTCCGGAAGCCACGGGGCGCGGCAGGTGCAGGCTCAAGGTATACCTGCCCGGGCTGACCTGGGTCAGCAGCCATTTCACCTCGCCTTTGCCCGCATCGTACTGGTGGAAGGCGGGCGAGGCGGCTTCGATCACCGTGCCGACCGGCAGATTCTGGATCACAATCAGGGTACTGGGGGCTGGGCTGGCAACGGTGATCCGCAGCTGGATATCCTGACCGGCGACGCTCAGGTATTGGCCGCTGACCAGCGCCTCGCCCGCGCGCAGGGGCGTCGGCAGGGACAGAAGCAGGAGCAGCGCCAGAAACAGCAGGCCCGGCGCCTGAGCATGGATTTTTTCAGCCGTCATTTTCGGTTCCTCCTGTTGGGTGGTTACTGGAGAATCTCATAGCTGCGCGTCTCCGGATTCCAGCGGTAGCCCTTGGACGCCCAGATCTCCTCGATCAGTTTTTTGCCGAAATGCAGACCTTCAATCCCTCCGTAGGTTTCATACACGGAAAGCAGCTCTTCATCGTCTATCCGGCCATCGCTGTTGCTGTCCGCCCAATGGAAGGGGCTTGCTTGCAGGGAATCGGTCCCGGACACCGGGATGCTGGAGTTGTCGTCCGAGCGGACCGTGACGCCCCCGGTGAATTGATGGACGGTTTCCATCTTCACCTCGGGCCGGAGCTTGGCGAGATAGCTGTACACCGCATGCTCGC
>JAJZSH010000092.1 GCA_021822005.1 Deltaproteobacteria bacterium
GATGATCATTTCCGATACGCGCATTTCGATCGGCTGTGTGAAGCTGTACTTGATGCCGGGCATGGGGTCGAGCACCTTGCGCACTTCGTCCATCAGCGCTTCCTTGCTCTTCATGCGCCATTCGCCTTGCGGCTTCAACAACAGATAGGTGTCGGTTTGATTGAGCCCCATCGGATCGAGGCCGATTTCGTCGGAACCGGCACGCGCAACCACGCCATGTATTTCGGGGATCGCTTGCATGATGGCTTGATGGATTTTCAGGTCGAGCGCCGCGCTCTGTTCCAGGCTGACCGAGGGCAGTTTCTCGATGCCGACGATCAGGTCGCCTTCATCCATCGTCGGCATGAAGGTCTTGCCGACCTGGGTGTAGATCACCCCGGCCGCCAGCAACATCGCCACTGCTGCCGCGGCGACAACGCGCTGCCGGCGCAGGCCCCAGGCGAGCGCCGGCTCATAGAGCGCCAGCAGCTTGCGCGGCAGCCATGGGTCCTCGTGTTTGACCTCGCGCAGCAGGTACGACGCCAGCACCGGAATGACGGTCAGCGACAACACCAGCGAGCCGGCCAGGGCGAACACGATGGTGAGCGCCACCGGCACGAAGAACTTGCCTTCGAGGCCCTGCAGCGTCAGGAGCGGCAGAAAAACGGTAATGATGATCAATATCCCGGAGGTGACCGGGACCGCAACCTCGCGCACGGCGCGATAAATCGTATGCAGCCGCGGCACCTTGCCGGCCGTGGGATCAGTCGCCAAACGCTGCACAATGTTTTCGACCACCACTATGGCGGCATCGACCAGCATGCCGATCGCGATGGCCAAGCCGCCCAGACTCATCAGGTTCGCCGACATGCCGAAGACGCGCATCAGGATGAAGGTAATCAACGCTGCCAAGGGCAGCACCAGGGCCACGGTCAGCGCCGCTCGGATATTGCCCAGGAACAGCACAAGAAGCACGATGACCAGGGCTGTCGCCTCAAGCAGCGCCGACGAAACCGCGCCGACCGCTTTGGTCACGAGGGAGGCACGATCATAGAAAACGTCGAGTCGCACGCCTTGCGGAAGCGTCGGTTGCAGTTCATCCAGTTTCTTGCGCACACCTCCGACGACTTTTTGCGCGTTAGAGCCGGCCAATCCCAACACCAGCCCCTGGACGGCCTCGCCCTTGCCGCTTTGCGTCACCACGCCATAGCGTGTCACCGTGCCGATCTTAACCTCGGCCAAATTGCCGACACTGACCGGTGCGCCTTCCTTCATCGTCACCACCACCGCACGCAGATCGTCCAGGCTCGTGATGCTTCCCTCGCTGCGCACCAGCAGCACTTCATCCCCTTCGCCGAGCCGGCCTGCCCCGTCGTTGCTATTATTGGCGCTGATCGCCTCCTTGAGTTGTGCCATGGTCACGCCACCGGCAGCCATTTTGAGCTGATCGGGCACAACCTCAAAGGCGCGAACGACGCCACCCAGCGCATTCACATCGGCGACGCCGGGCACGGTGCGCAGCGCCGGCCGGATAACCCAATCGAGCAGGCTGCGCCGCTCGGCCAGGGACATCCCCTCGCCTTCGACGGTGAACATGAACATTTCCCCCAGCGGGGTCGTGATCGGCGCCATGCCGCCGGTGATTCCGGCCGGCAGGCTCTCCGTCAGCCCGCCCAGACGTTCGCTGACCTGCTGGCGCGCCCAATAAATATCGGTGCCGTCCTCGAAGTCGATGGTCACATCGACCAGGCCGTACTTGGTGACCGAGCGCAGGATTTTGGTTTTCGGGATGCCGAGCATTTCCACCTCGATCGGCACCGCGATTCGGCTTTCGATTTCCTCCGGCGTCATGCCGGGGGCCTTCATGATAATTTTGACCTGGGTGCTCGACACATCGGGGAACGCATCAATCGGCAACCCGAGGTATGCATACCATCCCGCACCGGCGACGATCAGCGTCGCCAGCAGGATGAACAGGCGCTGCGATAAAGAGGTTTGAACGAGGGTTGAAAGCATCACTTGCCTCCCTTCGCATCGAGCCATGCGCCCTTGAGAGCGACCACCCCGCTGACAACGATCTGTTCATCGGCTTTCAGCGGACCTTGCACGCGTACGCGCTGCCCGGCGCTGACCACGACCTTCACCGGTCTGGTTTCAAAACCGTCCGAGGTGCGGACGAACAGGTAAGCCTGGTCGCCATCGTGGGCCACGGCGGACAGCGGCACATCCCAAGCGCCTTGAGTGGCCGCGACGGGCCACTCGACCGTCACGAATTCGCCGGGGCGAACCTGGCCGGTCTTGCCCTCGACCGCCGCACGCAGCACCACCGTCTGACTGCTGGCCGAGACGGTCGGACTGGCGCTCAAGATGCGCGCCGTGACCTCCCGGCCTTGTACCTTGACCTTCGTTCCGGCCTGCCAATTCGCGCTCTCAGAGACCGGAAGTTGAATATCCAGCCAAAGGGAATCGGTTTGGGCCACATGCAACAACGCGGTCGCAGCCTCGACCCGCTGGCCGGACTTGACCGCAATCCCGGTGACGATCCCGGCCTGCGCCGCAACCAGCGTGATGCTGTCTTGCGGCTTGCCGGAAGCGCCAATGCGCTCGATCGCCGCGGCCGGCATACCGCTTAAACGCAGCGCCGCCTTGGCTTGGTTGAGCGCGGCTTCGGCTTCCTTCAAACCAGCCTGCGCCTCTTGCACCCGGCGCTGCGGGATGATGCCTTCATCGAGCAACTGCTGTTCGCGCTGCGCCGCTTGCCGTGCAAGCGTGGCGCGGGCGCTGGCTTGCAGCAATTGCAGTTGCATTTGCCCGAGTTCCGGGCTGGCGATGCGTACCAGCGGCGCACCTGAACGCACGACCTGGTTCTGCTGAACCAGCAATTGCGCCACCAGGCCGGCCACCGGCGAGCTGACCACCTGTTCCGCTTTTGGCGGGATAACTACCTGCGCAGGAAAACCTGCCTTTACCGGGTCGGTTTGACTCTGTAATGGTGAAGTTTGAATGCCCAGTGCCTGAATCTGACTGTTGGGAACGGTAAATGTGACAGGCTGATCGGCTGCCTGAGCGGTGGGTGTGAGAAAGCACATCACAGCCACTGCCCATGCGCTTAGCGGGAAGCGCGGGGGTCTTTTTTTCATAACCAATCTCCAAATACAATATCTCAAGGTCGTTCTCCTGGTTTTCATTTATTCCCTCCGTCGCTTTCGCTTAACTCCGCTCCCACCGCCGCTTCAAGTTCGGCCAACGCCGTGTTTCTTGCATGGAGGGCGAGCAGGTAGTCATCATTCACCTCGGCAAACTTCTTCTGTTCTTCGATCCCGGCCAGAATCCCCACCTCGCCGAGGCGGTAGGATTTCTGGACGAGTTTGAGGTTTTCATTCAGCTGCGGGAGTATGCCTTCCTGAAAAAGCAGCACGGTTTTTTCCGAGGCGACAAGCCGCCCATGGGCGCCCGTCACCTCACGCTCGATATTCCGCAGGAGGAAGCGGTGGCGGTGCTCCGCGCCCGCTTTTTTGGCTCTCGCCTCCCGCAGGCCGGCCTGGTTCCGATCAAAAACCGGGAGGGGCACGGAAAGTTTCAGGCCGACAAAATAATCGGTATCCCTCTCGTCGGTTTCGCCGGCCGGGACTGTCTTTTTTTCCCTGATAAACGCAAGCCCGGAAGTCAGGTTGGGAATCCGTTCCGCCTTGGCCAGAACGATTTCAGCCTCGCCCTTCCTGTTCTCCGCATGCAATGCCTTCAGGTCGGGACGATTTTGCAGGGCCAGCGCCTTGAGATCTTCCGAAGTTTTTGTGACAGGCTTCAACGAAAAAGAATCGGCAACAGCAAATTGCTCCTCCATGGAAACGCCGGTGAGCGAGAGCATCCTCTCGCGCATCCGCGCCGAGTCCTCCTCCGCCTCTCTTTTTTTCCCTTCGCCGCGGGCGGCCTCGAGCCTTGCCAGGTTGACATCCAGCTCGGCAATCTCTCCGGCGGCAAACCTTGCCTTCGCAATATCCAAAAGCTTGCTGCTTAATTCGGCGGATTTCCGTGCCAGATCAACCCGATTCCTGGCCAGCACGAAATCGTGATACCCGGTCTTCAGCTCAAGCAGCAAGCGGCGTTCCGCATCAATGATTCGAAGGTTGAAGCCCTGAAGCTCCTGCTCGGCCACCGCCAGCCGCTTCGCTCTTTTCCCTCCGGTGAGGAGTTCCTGTCCAATGCCGATGGAGGCCAGGTTTTCCTTTTTGTTGTAATTTCGCGCACCGTTTTCTCCCTCAAGCTCCAGGGTCGGATTGGGGTAGAACCCGGCTTTTATTTTATTGGCGGCAAAGATTTCGATTTCTTCGCGAAGGGCCTTCAACTCGCCGTTGTTTGCCAGAGCGATGGATACAAGTTCAGGCAAAGTGACCATTTTTTCCTCCGCCATCAGCGTGGACGCCGTTGACAGACAGAAGATCCCGGTCAGGATTGCCTCCAGAATTTGTTTAGACATTTTGTTTTTCAATGAAGCCTCCTCTGGGACAGATATTGCCGCACCCATGCATCGCTGCAGAGTGCGAACGCCTTCGAACACCAAATTGTGATCACATGAAAACTGCCGAAACGCAGCAGACACACCGGCACATTCAGTGGAGCCGCGTGTCGCGATCCAATCCGGAAAGATCCGGCACGATCCGGGCAGGGCTTGATTCGGACAAACCCTGTCGCTGCGCACAGCGGTTAACGGTTACAAATAAGAGTTGTGATCAGGGCGTGCGTGTGGGATGGCCTGCATGGAGAAGGTAGAGGCTCTCCATGTAACGCCTGCCAATCAACCCCTGATGTATCAGGCGAGGTTTTGCGGAGGGATGAAAAGGTCGAGGAAGACTTCCGGGAAATGGCGGAAAGGTTCAGATTCAAGAAGTGAGGACAGCTTGGGCAGATAGGATAACGCTAAGGATTGACAGGGCGCCCAGGCGTGCGAATGCATGGTTTCGCAGCAATCTCCGCCTTCGCGTTCTCCGTGATGCCCCGTTCCCGATTGAGACGGCGCGGGAGAGCCGTCTGTCGTGGAGGTGAAACATTCGGTCGCATGGCTTAAATCTTCCGCGACGTGCTTGCCGAACAGCATGGCATTGTCTGAAAAGAGAAATGCCAGAAGAAGCAGAAGCGCCGGCAGGGCTTTGGGCAATGTCATATAGGTATGGGCGCATGGGCTGATGTTGTTCGTGAAAGCGACTGACACTAAAAGCTGTACTTGAGGGGCCTTCCTGATGTCAATCAAGCAGTTTGGCGGGCCTCCTCCCGGCCGCGTAATTCCGGAGGCCACGCCCCATCCTGCCAATCAATCGAAGAAGAAATTAAAAGCCCCAGGAATTCTATCTGTTCTGGAAGCTTTCCAACCCGGCGGTGATGGTTTTTCCCAGCTTGTCCTCGATCACGCCGGTGATAAATTCCTGGGTAAAATTAGCTTCTTTCCGGATGGTCTTGGTGGCATTGCCCAGCGCGATCCGCAGCTTGCGGTCGCTCACCAGGGCAAGGGCCTTGTCGATCCGGGCCTTCAACTCCTCGGGGGTCAATCCTTCGGCCTGGCCGATGGGGCCAAGCTCCTTGGTCTTCATGGTAAAATCGGTGATCAGTTTGACAAAGCGCGGCGCCTCCGCCGCGGAAGCCCACTGCAGACCAAACCGTTCCGGTCTGATCCCGACCTCGGCCAGAACCTTTTTCACCAATGCACTCACACCCATTGCGTCGTAATTACCAACCTGGTAATGGCATTCACCGAGTTGTCAGCCACCGGAGAAGATAGCGTCGGCACCTTCGGCAAAACCGCGCAGGACAAAGGCCGGATCAAGACGTCCGGTGCACATCACCCGGATGGTTCTCAAATTCGGCGGATACTGGTAGCGGGAAACCCCGGCACTGTCCGCTGCGGCATAGCAGCACCAGTTGCAGAGAAAACCCAGGATCTTCGGGTTGAAATCGTTCTGACTCATAACTGCTCCTCTATTGTGCACCAAAGGCGGTGATTTGCGCGTTGATCTGTTCGTCGGTGTAGCCGCCCATGGAAATGGCGAATACCGGGCAATGCGAGGCGCAGATGCCGCAGCCCTTGCATGAAGCGGTAATGGTCTCAGCCTTGCGCTTGCCGTTTTCGTCCTTGATGATTCGGATGGACTGGTACGGGCAGAGCGATTCACATAAGCCGCAGCCGATGCAGGACTCCTTGTCCACGCAGGAAATGGTGGGCTCCACCGAAACAAAGCCCTTGCCCAGCGGAATGGCCGCCTTGGCCGCCGCTGCCTGCGCCTGAACAATGATCTCCTCAACCGGCTTGGGCGAATGGGCCAGGCCGCAGACATAGACGCCGCTCACCGGCAATTCCACCGGACGCAGCTTGACATGGGCCTCAAGGAAGAACTTGTCTTCGTTCACCGGAACCTTGAGAAGCTTGCTGAGCTCTTCGGTCCCTTCGGCAACAATGCCGACACTCAAGGCCAGCACCTCGGGGGTCATGGTGACCTCATCCCGCAGGATCGGATCGAAAAAGGTGACGCTCATCTTCTTGCCGCTGCTCTTGAACCGGGGCTTGCGGTCCATGGTGTACGGGATGAAGACCACCCCTTTTTCCCTGGCCTGGCGGTAAGCGTCTTCGGCAAAACCGTAGGTGCGCATATCGCGGTAGAGCACCACCACCTGGGAGGCCGGGTCAAGCGCCTTGATCTTGAGGGCGTTCTTCACCGCATGGTTGCAGCAGACCTTGCTGCAATAGTTGAGATCATCCCCCCGGGAACCTGCGCACTGCACCATGACCACCGACTTGGGCGCCGGATTCTTGCCCTTGCCGGACAGACGCTGCTCCAGCTCGCGCTGGGTAACCACGATCTCTGAATACTTCACCGGGTTGCCCAACACCACTTCCGGCCGATGCTCACGGCCGCCGGTGGCGATGATGATCACCCCGTGGTCGATGGTGAGTTCCGAGGCGGACTTGCCCTTCCTGCTGGTGACCACCGAGATGAAATTGCCGACAAAGCCGCTCACTGCGGTGATCTCGCTGTTAGTGAACACCTCGATCTTCTTGTTCTTTTTCACCTTGTCGGTCAGCTCGCTCAAAACGGTGCCGACCTGTTCCCCCTGCAGGGTGTAGGCAAGGTGCTGGAGATGACCGCCAAGCTTGTCTTCCTTCTCGATCACGTAAGTATGGAAACCCTGGTCGGCGATGGTCAATGCGGCGGTAAGACCTGCCACGCCGCCCCCCAGAATCAGAGCCTTGTTGGTGACCGGCACGGTCTGCTCGGGCAGCGGCTGGATATGGCGGGCCTTGGCAATGCCCATCCGCACCAGGTCCTTGGACTTTTGCGTCGCGGCCTCGGGCTCGTTGGCATGTACCCAGGAGCAATGATCCCGGATATTGACCATCTCAAAGAGACAACGGTTGAGGCCCGCATCCTTCAAGGTTTCCTGGAAGAGCGGCTCATGGGTTCTTGGCGAACAGGCGGCGATAACCACCCGGTTCAGGTTGTGCTCCTTGATTTTCGCCTTAAGCACCTCCTGGGCGTCCTGGGAACAGCTGTACAGGCTCTGGGCATGATAGACCACGCCTTCCATGCCCTCGGTGTACTGCTCGACCGCCGGCACATCGACCACGCTGGAGATGTTGATCCCGCAATGGCAGACAAAGACCCCGATCCGAACCTCTTCATCCTTGCCGGTCTTCTGCTCCTTGGGATAGGTCTTGTGCACCAGGGCCTTGCCGCGATCCTTGGCGATAAGACCGGCGGCGAGCCCTGCCGCCGCGCTGGACTGGGTGACGCTTTCCGGAATATCCTTGGGGCCTTGAAAAGCGCCCGCGACAAAAACCCCCGGCTTGGTGGTGAGCAGCGGGGCAAAGGTCTCGGTCTTGCAGAAATCGTAATTGTTCAGGGCAAAACCGGCAATCTCGCCAAGGTTCCTGGCGTCGGCCGGGGCGTCGAGACCTACGGAAAGCACGACAATGTCGTAGGGCTCGAAGCTGTGGGTCCCATCCATGGTGGAGAAGGTGAGCTTCAGATTCTTCTCCCACGGCATGACATCGGCAACCCGGGCCCGGACAAACCTGATCCCCATGGACTCGGCCCTCTTCTGGGCGGCGTCAAAGCCCTTGCCCTGGGTCCGCATGTCCATGTAGTAGATGGTGATTTCCACCTCGGGGTCATGTTCCTTGGCAACCATGGCCTCTTTGATGGCATACATGCAGCAGACCGAGGAGCAGTAGCCGTTGTTGCAGCCGAGATCCCGGGAGCCCACGCACTGGATAAAGGCGATCCGTTTGGGATGCCTGCGGTCGGAGAGGCACTTCACCTCCCCCTCAAAGGGACCGGAAGCGCAGAGCAGCCGCTCGAACTCCAGGCTGGTCATAACGTCCGGATGCTGACCATAGCTGTACTTGGCCAGGGTTTCATCCGGAATACGGCCAAAGCCCGGGGCCATGATCACCGCGCCGATCTGCAACTCCTTTTCCTCTGCCTTCTGGCTGAAATCAATGGCCTTGCTCTGGCAGGTGCAGACACAGATCTGGCAGACCCCGTGTTTCAAGTACAGACAGGCCTCCGGATCAATAAAATAGCTGGCGGGCACCGCCTGGGCATAGTCGATGTGGATCGGCCTCGTAACCGCGAGGCCCTCGTTGTACTGATCCACCAGATGCCTGGGACAGTACTTGGTGCACAGACCGCAGGCCGTGCACTTGTCCGCATCGATATAACGCGGGCGCATCCGCAGTTTGGCGGTAAAACTGCCTGGTTTTCCGTCCAGGGAAAGAAAATCAGCGTTGCTTAAGATTTCAATATTGGGAGACCGACCGGCCTCTACCAGCTTAGGCGCGAGTATTCAAAGCGAACAGTCGTTGGTAGGAAAGGTTTTATCCAGCTGTGCCATGGCGCCGCCAATGGCCGCGGACTTTTCTACCAGATAGACATAGTAGCCAAGCTCGGTTAAATCAAGGGCCGCCTGGACCCCGGCGATACCGCCGCCGACGACCATTACCGTCCCTGATTTTTTATCTTTTGCTTGTCCCATCGTGTAACTCCACTCAAATTGAGGTTCTAGTAAAACTCTTCTTAAATTGGCTCCCCCTCCCCTCGCGGGAGGGGGGTGGGGGGAGGGGACCTTTCTGAATCTTGCAAGAGCCCCAGATTAAAAAAATTCAGGAGCCGTTGGAAACCAAACCATTTCGTTACGGACCCTTACGCCGCTTCGCTGCTGCCGGTCATGGCCTTCCAATGTTACAATTACTTCTAAACGCCGGCGTAATTGCCGAGGCAGCACCCCAAAAGGTCAGCCCGGCAACTCATCACCCAATACTGCGACCTTGATGGCGCACAGCTTATACTCCGGTGTTCTGGAAAGACGATCCAGGGCATCCAGGGTCAGCATGTTCACCAACGCCTGCAAATGATTGTATGTGCAAAAGATGGTGCCCTCCTGGGTCCGGTCGGTGATGATTGCCCGCACCTCCACCGAACCGCGCCGCGAGGTGAGCCTCACCCAGTTTTTCTCCTTGAGCCCCAACCGCTCCGCATCCCGAGGATGCACCTCGGCAAAGCACTCCGGGCTGATCTCATCGATCTGCAGGGTTTTGCCGGTCATGCTGCTGAAGTTGTACCGGGCAAGATCGCGGCCGGTGGTGAAAAGCAGCGGGTATTCCTCATCAGGCAGCTCCACCGGAGGGATGTAATCCTCAGGAATGAACAGCCCCCTGCCCCGGGTAAACTTATCCGTATGCAAGACCGCGGTGCCGGGATGATTCTGATCCGGAACCGGCCACTGCAACCCGACCTTTTCCAACCGCTCGTAGGAAAGCCCCTTGTACTGCGGCAACAGCTGACAGATCTCGTCAAAGATTTCCGAAGCGGAATTATACTGCATGGGATAGCCCATCCGCTGGGAAAGCATGG
>JAJZSH010000093.1 GCA_021822005.1 Deltaproteobacteria bacterium
GGCCGTGGCCCTGGAGCTCCGGCCGGCTATCTCTTTTCCATGAACGATCTGGCCGGGCTTGAGCTGATTCCCCAGCTGCGGCAGGCCGGGGTCAGCTCGCTCAAGATCGAAGGGAGGATGCGGAGCGCCCAGTATGTGGCCTCGGTGGTCAAGGCCTACCGGCTGGCCCTTGATAATCCCGCGACTCCGGCGGTGCTGGCCGAGGGCAAGGAGCTGCTGGAGCAGGCCATGGGACGCAAACCCTCGCTCGGCTATTTCAAAAAGGCCCAACCGGCGGACATCATCGCCCCGCAGCACTCGGGCAATATCGGCCTGTTTTTGGGTAAAATCGAGAAGGTCACTGCCAATCGGGCCCAGATGAGCTTGAAAGAACCGCTCCGGATTGGCGACCGGCTGCGCATCCATCAGGAAGGCTCGGGCGAGCGGCAGGGCTTCACCCTCAAGGGGCTGTGGCAGGGCAAGGTGGCGCTGGAAAAGGCCAAGGCGGGCAGCAGGGTGCAGCTGGACCTGCCGCCGGGCGCGCAATGGGGCGACAGCCTCTACAAGGTGGACCTGGGCGAGCGCCGCCAGCAGGGAGCCAGGAAGGGTATCCAGCCGGGGTTGTTCAGCAAAAAGGTGGCGAATCTGGTTGATCCCCGCAAACTCGCCCAGATCGCCCATTTCCTGCGGCAGCCGGTCAACAGGCCGGTTGTGGTCAAGACCAGGGATGAGCGGCCCGCTCGCGGACAGGCTCAGGTCCAGGCCCAGGGCCGTCGGGGCGTGCCGCAGATGCAGCTGCCCCTGGAATGGTGGCTCAAGATCGATGATTTTGAATTGCTCAAAGTGCAGATGCCCGCCGCGCCGTCGCGATTGGTCATCACCCTGTCTCGGCAGACCTTTGCCCAATTCTCCCGGCAGCAGAAACGGTTGACCCCGTACCGGCGGCGGCTGGTCTGGGCGCTGCCTCCGGTGATCCTGGAGGATGATTTGTCCTTTTACCGCGAGGCCATCGGTCATCTGCGCGGCGGCGGGTATAATGCCTGGCAAATCGCCCACATCGGTCAATGCCTGTTGTTTGAGGCGGGTGCCCAGGCATCGTCGGGAGAGCCTGGAGAGGAGAGCCCTCCGGCAGGCCGAAAAACAGGCCGCGCAGGGCAGGTTCCGGCGGAAAAGCTGGTTCTTTTTGGCGACTATACCCTGAACGTCTTGAACAGCATGAGCGTACAGGCCCTGTCCGGACTGGGGCTAGGCAAGGTCCAGCTGGCCATTGAAACGGACCGGCAGAACCTGTTCGATGTTCTCGGCCATAAAAACGCGCTGCCGGTGGGCATGACCATCTATGGCCAGCCCCCGCTCTTCACCGCCCGGCTGGCCTCTTCTTTTTTCAAATACGATCAGCCCCTGGTCAGCCCCAAGGGCGAGGTGATCGTCCTCAAACAGTGCTGGGGCCAGACCGTGGCCGTGGCCGATCAGCCGTTTTCCCTGTTGTCCCAGAGCGTCGAGCTTGCCGCCCGGGGTGTCGCCTTTGGAGTGATTGATCTTTCCCACATGCACCCCCGGCCGGACGAGCTGGTCGGGATCTTCCGGCAGTCGGGCCAGCCGGGGCGGGGGGGGCGCAGGCTCAGCACCTTCAACTATACGGGCACCCTGTTGTGACCCTGGTCCGAGGCCGTCCGTTGATCTGTGTGCGGCCACCCTGGCCGCAGTCTGTTCACGCTCAGGAAAAACCCGATTTTGTGGAACAGCCCGAGAGCGCCCCGGAGGGGATGGAGCTTGAGCCGGAGGCAATCCGGAAGCTTGAGGCGGAGATGGTTTTTTTCACAACGCTGCTGCCGCATTTCGGGCAGGCAGCTTCACTGGCGGCTTCCGTCGAGGTGACAATGGTCTCAAACAGGGCCTTGCATTCCTGGCAGCGGTATTCATAGATGGGCATGGCGTTTTCCTTGGAAATGGGTGATAGTTACGCGGTTCCATGTATGAGTAGAATTTAAGACTTTTCTTAATCTTTGTCCAGATTAAAATGGGTTGCCGTGCGGGATGGGCTGACTGAGAAGGGCAAGCCTCAATGTGTTTCTTTTTGCGGTTCCAACTCCTTGCTTAGAGTAATCCCGCCCCCAGCGTCACGGCCAGCAGTAGAAGCAGGGCGCCCACCAGGGTCTGCACCGAGTGCAGGGTCATCTTTTTTAAAAAGCGCGAGGCAAAGAAGGTTCCCAGAAAGGCGGCGAGAGTGCCTGCCGCCACCAGGCCGAAGCCGCCTTCTGCCTGCATCAGCGCAAAATCCCGGGTGAAAAAGGTCGTTCCATACACCAGCATCCGGCTGATATCCACCACAATGGCGGAGAGGACCATGGTGCCGATGAGGGTCTCCTTGCTCAGCCCGGCCCGTAGCAGAAACGCGGTGCGCAATGCTCCCTGATGCCCGGACAGCCCTCCGAAAAAACCGGAAATGACCCCGCCGATGGGGATATAGCGTGGCGGGAAAGAGAGTTTCTTAAGGCCCGGCCACAACTCGGCCATGGCAAATCCCATGATCAGCACACCAATGGCCGACTTGAGCCAGGTGACCGTGAACAGTCGTCCCCTCAAGCTATAGTGGGTGATCGGCGGCATACCGCTGAGCTGGTTGAGCAACAGCGCGCCGAGCATAGCCGCAAGGGCGGCGGGCAGGGCAAACCTGGCAACGATCCGCAGATCGGCCTGTCTGCCGAACAGGGTGGCCTTGAAGAGATTGTTGGCCAGATGCACCATGGCCGTGGCGGCCACCGCCACCTCCACCGGAAAAAACAGAGCAAAGACCGGCATCAGCAGGGTTCCCAGGCCAAAGCCGGAGAAGAGGGTCAGGCCGGAGACCGCAAGGGCCACGGTGCAGATGATGAGATAGCTCATGGGTTTTTTTGTCCTCATTTCCAGAGAGAGTGTTTCCCTTGCCATACTCATTTTGAGGCCGGCCGGCAAGGTGTGAAGACATTTTTTTTGTATAGGCAGGGCTTATCCTGGCCTGTTTACTGTTTACGGACTAAAAGCCTGCCCGTGACCATCCAGGGCCGATTGCAAAAAAAAACAAGGGGCGGAAGATATCTCCGCCCCTTGTCCCATGCTCGGCCAGGATGGTGTTGGCCCAGGCACGATCTTTCAGTGATTTTCTAAAAACGATAGGTCAAGGTAACCGCGCCGAAATGGGCCTCGTAGCTGGGTCCGAGGTAGCTGCCCAGGTTGATCAGCCGGTTGCCCCACTGGTTGGAGGTTGCGTCGGAGGTGTCACGCAGCAGGTACTCGCTGCCCACCGACTCATACCACGGGGTATTCGCCTCCTGCATCCAGTCGCTGATCTTGTAGCGGTCATAGATGTAATGCACGCCGGCCACCAGATTTTTCAAAAACTGATACTCGAGGGTGGCATTGAGGTTGTACTGCCTGTGCGTGACCGTCTCCGGGTTGCGGAAGGCGAACTGATAGGTGTCGGCCAGGGTGTTGTTCGGATCAGCCGAAGACTGGGTGCCAAAACCGCTGTATTCGATATCGACCTTACCCTGGGAATAGGTGTAGTCCGCGGCCAAGCGGAGCTTGCCGGGGATGATCTCGTAGCCCGCCCCAACTCCGATGGTATTGGTCTTGTCGTCGGTTACCGCCATCCATTGACTACTGGCCCTGGTCCATGGCCCAAGTTCGGTGGCGGCGGCAATATCGGTCGGATCGAGCTTGTTGCCCTCGTTGAACTCCAGGCCCTGCTGCGTTGATTCGATGGTTTCCCTGCTGCCGAAAGCGTTCAGGGTAAGCCGTTCGGTCGCTGCGTACGAGGCATCCAGGGCATAGCGCCTGGTCTTGCTCTTCAGCAGGCCGAGCTGGTCGCCAGGGGTTACGGCAACATCATCCGCTGCGTCCTCGCCGTTTCCAGAGGCAAGCAAGGGTTGCACCGGAGCCACGCCGGAATCGTAGTCATCGTTGCGGTACCGGTAGGAGGCGGTGAGGGCCAGGCCCTCCGTGGGCATGATGGTGGCGGCGAGATCCAACTGGTTACGCTGCCGGTCGGACACGTCTAACCTCCGCATGTCCGGATGGTTGCTGAAGGAGTTCGCGGGGTTCTCGTTAAAGGCTGTTGTGCCAACAGTAGTGGGAACATCCCAGTAGCTTTGGGCCGTAACCGTATTGTTGTAGGTGCCGCCGTCACGGTCGCCATACAGGTACTTGGCCCGCAGGGTGAGCCAGTCGGTCGGCCGGGTTTTCACCGAACCCTTGAATTTATTCTCCTCGGTGTTTGCCTCGCGGAACTCGCGGTCGATATCCTCCCGCTCGTAGCCCAGGCCGAGGGTGGTCCGCCAGAAGGGCAGACTGTAAGAGGTCTCCAGGCCATAGTTTGTCTGGTCATAGGAGTAAGCAAGGTTGACCCGCTTGTTGAGCTCAGTGGTCTCGCCGGAAGTAGCGTTGGCTGTGCTGATCGTGTCGTCGGTTACATACCACCAATCGCTCTGGGGGGTCTTGTTGTTCAGGTCGTAGTAACGGACAAAGGCCCGCAGGTTCAGACGGTCGATGGGATTGATGCTGTAATCGGCGTTGAACATGGTGGTGTTGATCTCGGCATCGGCATTGCTGCGCGGCAGAATGTTGGTGGAATTAAAGGCGGTTGCGCTGCCAAAACTGCTGCTGCTGTATGGCAGCAGGGTCTCATCCTGATCCATCATCCCATAGGAGAGGGTGGCGGCCAGGCGGCTGGCCATGGGCAGATCGAAACCGAGTGAGAGCGAGGCGTTCTGGTAGCGGTTGTCCGGCGCCAGCGCCCGCTGACCGAAGCTGGCGACATTGTAGAAAGCGGTGGCGGAAGTGCCATTATTCCAGATATCAAAGCCGCTGCCGTCGGCGTCCGCAGTGTAGGGGTTCTGCCATCGGAGGGTGTCGATATTGTTTTTAAACCCCGAGAGCAGGTAGGTGAACAGGGCTTGGTAG
This sequence comes from Deltaproteobacteria bacterium, assembly GCA_021822005.1. Lineage (GTDB taxonomy): Bacteria > Desulfobacterota > Desulfobulbia > Desulfobulbales > Desulfurivibrionaceae > Thiovibrio. The sequence continues at coordinate 4,921 of JAJZSH010000093.1, forward strand.
GTTGGGCGGTTGTACTCGGCCTCGAATTTCAGCTCCTTGGTCGTGTAGTCGATGGGCTCGGCGAGCTGGGCGTTGAGAGTGCGCGGCGGCCGGTCGCCGATGGGGCCGTAAGTGAGATTGGAACCGTCTTTGCGCTCGTCCGACAGCGAGAGCCGGAACTTGAAATCCTGGTTGGGGGTGAGGGAAATGGTAGCCCCGGTTTTGTCCCGCTGGGTGCCAAGGTCGGTCCCGTGCAGGGAGGTGCTCAGCCAGGTTGCGGTGGCCGCATCGTTTGCCGAAAGCTGGGCAGCGGTGGGCACCAGGTTAGTGTTTGGGATGGGCGCCGTGCTCGGCAGGGTGAGGAGTCCGTTTCCCTGGTCGATGTAAGGCGTCATGGCCTTGTTGCTCAGATTATGGGGGATCTCGTTGCGGTCGATGACGATATTCCAATTGCCGTACTCACCGATGCCAAGGCGGATGGACTGATCGTCCCGGAGCAGATTGCCCCCCTTGAAATCCAGAAACCGGCCGCTGTTGGGGTCCAGCACCCCAAACCAGAGATCATAGAGATGGAAGCCATCGCGGATATCGCGGTATTCGTTGAACTTGGAAGAGTCCGGGTCCACATCGCCCTGGCGGACGCCGACCGTCACTTCCCCGGAACTTTCTATTTTTCCTTCCTCTTGGGCCTGGGCAACCACGGGCGCCAGAAGGAGTAATGATGCTAATGCATAGGTTTTCTTCATGATCATGCCTCCTTTAGCGGGTGAATTTGGCGCCGGATGGGTGATTGGAGCCGTGCTGGGTGATGTGGCAGTTCACGCAGCCCTGGCCATAGGGGTTGCTGGTCCTGTTGTAGCGCGGCAGATTGATGTGGCCGCCGTAGGAATGACACTGCATGCAGAGGAACGATCCCTTGGCATTGAGCAGGTCGGGGTTGTTGGAGCCGTGCGCATCATGGCAGTTGGCGCAATTCTCCCGCACCACCGGATGCTCCCAGATAAAGGGGCCGCGTTTCTCCTGATGGCACTTGAAACAGGTCTCGTTGACCGTTGCCCCCTTGAGCATGCTCTTGCCGACGGAGCCATGGACGTTGTGACAGTCGGAGCAGAGCATCTTGCCTTCTTTTACCGGATGGTGGGAGGCTTTCTGCATCTGGCCTCTGACCGTGGTGTGGCAGGAATAGCAGACCGTCGGCTCCTTGTCCTTGGCCAGCAGGGCCTTGTCGCTCTTCTTTTTCATCAGGGTATGGCAGGAAACACAGCCGACCTCGGCCGTCTTGTGCTGGCTGCTTTGCCAATACATGCGGCCGCCGTCCTGGTGACATTGCAGGCAGACCGTTGAGTACTGTTCGGTGGAGAATTCCAGGCTGGCGTCCGGCGCGGCCACATGCTGACTGCGCGGCCCGTGGCAGGCTTCGCAATCGCGGGCCTGGAGCACACCCTTGGGGCCGTGCTGAAATGTCCGGCCATGCACGGTTTTTTTGTACGCCTCGATTGAATCCGCATGGCAGCTGGCGCACGCCTCTTTGTCCTTGACGTAGGCTGCCTTGGCAAAGGCCGGATTGAGCGCGGCCCAGTCCACTTCTCCTGCCTGGGCCGTGGCTAGCAGGCTTGCCCAGGCAATGCCCATGAGACATGCCCCCTTGAAAATTCTTTTCATAACTCCTCCTCCCGTAGCGATGTTTTCATAACCTCTCCTCCTTTCCTTCTGTTGATGGTCAGCGGAAGGCGCTTGCTGCCGTGCACGGCGCGTGCAAGGCAGCCTCAGGCGGCAAACCCGCTGTCCGGCGTGGGTTTGCCTGCCAGGCCGCACCGAAAGCCTTCCTTGCCAAGAGAGTAGAGGGGAAAAGGTGGGCGCTCCAGATAAATGTGCTTTACGGATCAAGGGGTTCTGTGAAGTTTTATTCACAGGAGTAGAAGGAAAGGCGCAAGGTGAAAGGTGAAAGGTGTGAGGTGTGAGGTGAAAGGTGTGAGGCTGATAACTGAGAGCTGACTGTTCAGCCGGCCAGTTTTTTCATCAGGAAGCGGACGCAGCCCAGAACCTGGGTTCCTTGGGAGGTCAGCAGATAGAGCTTGTTTTCGTCCTGGTTCAGAAAGCCGGCCTCCTTGAGGATTTTCAGGTGAAAATTCATCTTGGTGTGGTCTTCCAGCTCCAGCTTCCGGCAGAGGTCCATGAAGCGCAAGGTTCCTTCCTGTTCGACATGGGCAAGAATCTCACGCCTCAGTGGATTGGACAGGCAGCTCAGGACGGTGTCGAGATCCAGCGAAGTCCGGCAGCTTTCGAAGCGGGCCTCCTCCAGGACGCGGCCCACCGAGGCAAGCAGGCCATCGATGCGGAAAGGCTTGGTCACATAGTCTGCGGCCCCCTGGCGCATGGCCGCCACCGCGTTATCAACGCTGGCAAAGGCGGTGATCATGATAACCGGCATCCGGGGCGCTTTGTCCCGGATACGGCCAAGCAGCTCCAGCCCGCCCAGGCCGGGCATGACCAGATCGAGCAGGATCAGGTCAAAGTTTTTGTGGGCAAGATGCTCCAGGGCCTCTTCGCCCCGGCTGGCCTGGGTGACGGAAAATCCAGCCCCGCCCAGCACCTCGGTCATGCTTTCCCGCAGATCCTGATCATCATCCACCACCATGATTGCAGTCATCTTCCCCACCTCCCGTCGCGGCATGAGGGAAAACCAGCAGCACGGTGGTGCCGACGCCGACCGTGCTGTTCAGCTCGATTCTTCCCCGGAATAATTCCATGATGCTGTAGCAGATGGAAAGCCCCATCCCCGTGCCCTGGCCCACTTCCTTGGTGGTATAGAAGGGCTCCAGCGCCCGATTGATATGCTCCGGGGCGATACCGGCCCCCTGATCGGTAATTTCTACCAGCACTTCCGGCCCCTGACAGCGGGTGCTGATGGTGATGAGTCCGTTGGGCAGCGAAGCATCCATGGCGTTTAAGAGCACATTGAGCAGCACCTCTTCGATCTTCACCGCCACCGCCATGACCGGCGGCAGGGGCAGCAGCCTGGTTTCGATGCGGTAGTTCCGGCGTCGGCTGCCCAACAAGGCAAGGCTGCCGGAGACCAGTTCGTTGAGATCGACGGGAACCAGGGCGTCTTCCTTCTGGCGCGAAAAATGGAGCAGCTCACGGGCGATGCGCGAGGCGCGGTCTATGTTCCGTTCGATGGCGGCGAACCGCTTTTCAAGGCCTGCCTCCGGAGTTGCCCCGTCCCGGAGTTCTTTTTTGAGCAGTTCGACATTCAGGGAGATATTGGTCAGCGGGTTGTTGATCTCGTGGGCAATGCCCGCTGCCAGTTTTCCGACTGCGGCGAGTTTCTCCGCCTGGGCCAGATGAAGGATCTGCCGCTCCAGTTTTTTTCTGGTTTCAACATTGAAGACGTTCATGGCCTTCACCAGAAAATAGGTGATCAGGGCGGCGGTCAGGCTCCGGAAAACCTCCACCGGGACCGCCAGGAAAGGAATCCTGGCGTGGGAGGGAATCACCCCGGCCAGGAAGGCGTAGATCGCAAAGCCGATCCCGGCCCAACGAAGATTCAAGGCCACCGACCGGCTTAAAACCCCGACCACGCGCCCATGTCTGACCAGGGCAAAGGCGGCGAGAATCCCGCCCAGGTTGCCGATGGTCAGCCTGGTGAGGATATCCGCCTGTCTGATGGTTTGCAGATCCAGGTTTTCCCAGGAGAGAAAAAGGTACATCCCCGGAAGACCGAGGAGAAGAGGGATGAGAATCCGGAGCCATTGCCAGCGGATCTTGGGCTGGGAGCGCAGCAGGGAGATGGCGAAATGGTTCAGGAAGAGGAAAGAGACGACCAGGGTCAGCAGTTTGAGGTAATGAATGGGGAGCAACAGGGAGGCGTCGCCGTACCCCAGCCGCAGATAACATTCGAGCCATTCATGCAGGCCATGGCTGAAGCCGAAAATGGCCAGGGAGGGCAGGCTGTCTGCCAGCCGCAGCTTGCTTTCCGACATGTCCTTGACGGCAATGGCGAGCCCCAGGAAGATGAAGGTGAGTCCGTAAAAAAAATAGAGAAGAACTCCCGTGGGGCACTGGCTGGCTGGCATGATTTCTTCACTTTTTCCCGGTTGACCGCGTTGCCGTTCTTCCCCCGTTGTTCGCCGCAAACAGGGGCTTTCTTAACGCATCCTGTCTCCCCATGGCTGTGAAAAAAATGACGGATTCAGCTTTCCCCTGATTGTTTTTCTTCGTCGGCGTTCAGGTGGATGGAGCTGATCAGCTCGGGCGGAATGCGGCTGCGGATCTTTTTCACGGTGGAAAGAATGGTATGGACCGGATAGTCTTCCCGGACCTCTTCGCTCTTGTCCTTGTAAGAGGTGAGGATAAACTTTTTGTTTTTGACATCGAACTTGTGGGTCCAGTTGATTTCGATGGTTTCAGGATTCTCCTCGATCTGCACCGCCAGCTTTTCTCCGGCCAACGCCACCTGGATGGCGTCCATGTCCGTGACCTCCAAGAGCCAGGCGTCGCCGCCGGTAGTGGAGAACAGAACGAAAACTCCCAGGGCCAGGACCGCTGCTTTTTTGGCGCTGGCGCTTTCCTGGATTTTTTCGACTTCAATCTTTACCGAGGGGATAGCGGGTCGGGCCGGACCGCTGGCGCCGGCGCCCCGGCAGCATTTTTTGAATTTTTTGCCGCTGCCGCAGAAACACGGATCATTTCTTCCTATTTTGACCATACGGAGTCTCTCTTCTGACTGTGTGGGTTCGGATTTGTATAAAACTTTGCCACTATGCCACGCCCGGCCTGGTTTGTAAAGCCGTGCTTGCATCCTCTCTGCCGGTCGGGGCGGGGTTATTTTTTCGTTTTCAGTGTGTCGGGGCCGAGTCCATCCGGACCATCTTTTCCTGATCGCAGTAATACTGGACCAGCTGGGAGAAAACATCATCGCGGCCGGTGTAGATCTTGGTGTTGCTGTTCAGGATCTGCACCAGGGCCTCAGA
>JAJZSH010000094.1 GCA_021822005.1 Deltaproteobacteria bacterium
AGTGGGTCATAATCCGTTCCAGTGTTTCCGCCTGATTCATGAGAGTTCCCCGGGGTTGGTCATTGGGTCCATCTGTCTTGGGCCTCGGCGGCAAGTTCGCCGGCTGCAGCCTGCCATCCCTGCCCGAACAGGGTCTGCAGGAACTCACGGGAGGCAAGGAGAAAATCCTCCGGAACCCTCTGGCCGGTGCACAGGCAGGAGATGGGCAGCGCCGTTCCGGCCAGCAGCTGGCACAGGGTGGCGTATGCCCTGGTTTCATCGAGCTTGGAGAGAACCAACCCCTTGATCCGCAGCGGCTCGTAGGTGGCGAGGATCTGTTGCAGGTCTTCTTTTTTGCTGGTGGCGCTGAGGACGAGATACGGCTCTATCCCGTTTTTCAGGGAAAACCATTCGCCCAGCTCCCTGATGTGGTTCGGATCATAAGGGCTTTTGCCCGCGGTGTCGATGATGATCAGATCCTTGTCCTGGTGGCGGAGCAGAGCCATCTGCAGATCCTTTTTGCGCAGGGCGATTTCGCAGGGCAACCGCATGATCTTGGCATAGGTCCGCAGCTGGTCCGTGGCGCCGATCCGGTAACAATCCATGGAGAGGAGCGCCACCTTCATTCCTTCATGGATGCTGTACCAGGCGGCGATTTTCGCGGCGGTCGTTGTTTTGCCCACCCCGGTGGGGCCGATCAGGGCCACCACGGTGGGCGCCTTGCTGACGCCGATGGCAAGAGGGGTTATCTGCAACTGGTCGATGATTTTGTCCCGCCACTGGGCAACCTGTTTCGGGTCGGGCCGACCGCCTTTTTGGGCGGCTGCACCGGCGGCCTGACCCGAGGCGCGGCTTTCAAGCTCTTCCTTGGCGCAGTATTGACGCCGCAGGAAATTGGCAAAACGCAGCCGGAGGTCATTGGCTTCAAAATGGATCTTTGCGGCCTTGTCGGCTGGCAGAGTGCGGACGGCAAGCTCAGCGGAAAGTCTGCTGTCAAAGCCGGGCTGCGGCATGGCCTGTTTCGATGCGGCCTGGCGTGCCGTGGTCTTTGGCTGGGCCTGGCGCACGGACTGATATCCGTACCCCACCGTCTTTGGCCGTCTCCCTTCCGTGCCGGGGGCTTCCGGGGGCGGCAGGGTAATCTCCGGCTCCGGGTCATATTCCATGGCCGCCACGACCTCAATCCGCGGTCCGCCTCTGGATGAGCCGCTTTTTCCGGGAAGGTTGCGGGTCGAAAGAATAACCGCGTCCTCCCCAAGTTCTTCCTTGACCATAGCCATGGCGCTGTAGGTATCCGAGGCTTCAAAACGTTTGATTCGCATCGCTGCTCCTTATTCCATTTCTATTTCAATAGTGAGGCAAAACACCCTGTAGGAGCGAGCTTGCTCGCGATCCGCCGAATATCGCGAGCAAGCTCGCTCCTGCACTTTTGGTTTAGAAATGGAATTACTCCTATTTCTTGGGGTTGAGTTCGATTGTCCCCAGGGATTGCAGTTGGGTCTGCGCGGTCAACTCGTTATGGGAAAGGACCATGACATGGGGCATGAACCTTTCCAGGAGCCGCCGGAAATGGCGGCGGATAATCGGGGAGCAGACGATGATGGGCTGGTAGCCGTCCAGCGAAACTTTTTCCACCATGGTCTTTGCCGAGGCGAGAAGGCGTTGGGCCAGATTCGGTTCCAGATTGAGAAACACGCCCTGCTCGCTTTTCTGAAGCGATTCGCGCACCAGATCCTCGATCTGGGTGGACAGGGTGAGGACCGTAAGCGTCCCCTGCTCATCGGTGAAGGCGCTGATAATGGAGCGGGCGAGCTTCTGGCGCACATATTCGGTAAGGATATCCGGATCCTTGCCCATGGGAGCGAAGTCGGCCAGGGTCTCGCAGATGGTCAGCAGGTCGCGCAGCGATACCCGCTCCCGCAGGAGATTTTGGAGCACTTTCTGGACCAACCCCAGGGGCAGCAGGCCAGGCACCAGCTCTTCCACCACCTTGGGCTGGGTCTTGGCCAGATTGTCAAGGAGCTTCTGGGTGTCCTGGCGGCCCAGCAGCTCGTCGGCGTGGGTGCGCAGCACCTCGGTGAGATGGGTGGCGATGACCGTGGAGGGATCAACCACGGTGTAGCCCGCCACCTGGGCCTCATCTTTCTTTTCCTGGCCTATCCAGAGGGCGGGCAGCTGGAAGGCGGGCTCCATGGTGGGGATGCCTTCGATCTTCCGTTTGGCCATGCCGGAATCCATGGCCAGCAGATGGCCCATCATGATCTCGCCCCTGGCGACCTCCACCCCTTTAAGGAGCAGGACATACTGGTCGGGTTTGAGTTGGAGATTATCGCGCACATGCAAGGGCGGGATAATCATACCCATGTCCATGGCAAACTGCCGACGGATGGCCCGGATCCGTTCCAGCAGATCGCCCGCCTGGGTCTCGTCCACCAAGGGAATGAGGCCATACCCCACTTCAAGCTGCAAAACATCAAGGGGCAACAGGCTTTCCACCGTTTCCGGCGCGCCGGGCAACGGGGTGGCCGCCTTCTTTTCTTTTTCTGCCTCGACTTTCTGCTCTTCCTGGTCGGCCGCGGTTTTATTGAAGGCTATCAGGGAGATGGCGCCCATGGCCATGCCCAGCACGATAAAGGGGAGGTGCGGCAACCCCGGCACCAGGCCGAACAGGATGATGATCCCGGAGGAAACCGCCAGGGCCTGGGGCTGGTGCCCGAATTGTTTCATGAATTCCTTGCCCATGCTCACATCGGAGGCGGCCCGGCTGACAATGATGCCTGCGGAGGTGGAGATGACCAGGGCCGGGATCTGGGAGACCAGCCCGTCGCCGATGGTGAGCAGGGTGTAGGTTTCCGCCGCCTGGGCAACCCGCATGTTCTGCATGAGGACGCCGATGAAGAACCCCCCCAGGATATTGATGACCATGATCACGAGACTGGCCACGGCCTCGCCGCGCACGAACTTGCTGGCGCCGTCCATGGCCCCGTAAAACTCCGATTGGCGGCTGACTTCCGACCGGCGGCGTTTCGCCTCCGCTTCGTTGATCAGCCCGGCGTTGAGATCCGCGTCAATGGCCATCTGCTTGCCGGGCATGGCGTCCAGGGTAAAGCGGGCCGCCACCTCGGCGATACGGCCGGAGCCCTTGGTGATGACCACGAAATTGATGAGCACCATGATCAGGAAGATGATGATGCCCACGGCGAAGTTGCCGCCCACCACAAAATTGCCGAAGGACTGGATGACATGGCCCACCGCGCCGACGCCTTCATGGCCGTGGAGCAGGATGAGCCGGGTCGCGGCGATGTTCAGCGCCAGGCGAAACAGGGTGGTGAGCAGCAGCAGGGAGGGAAAGGAGGAAAAATCCAGGGGATTTGTGTTGTACATGCTCATCAGCAGGATGACCAGGCCGATGGTGATGTTGAAGGAAAGCAGCATATCGAGGAGGAAGGGCGGCAGCGGCACGATCATGACCATGAGGATGGCCACGACCCCGAGCGCCACGAAGAGGCCCGACATCTCGAAATTGACTGCTTTCAGCCCTGTTGCCGCGCCGGTGTTATCTGCCATGGTTGGTCTTTTTCAGTATCCTGCTGGATTTGCGGTGCATGTGTAAGGCTGCCTCATTCATGGCAATCAGGCCCTTTTCCGTTTGACGCTGTACACATAGGCCAGAACCTCGGCCACGGTCTGGAACAGGTTTTCCGGGATGGTCTCATTGAGGCCCACGCTTTTGTACAGGGCCTGGGCCAGGGGTTTGTCCTCGACCAGGGGAATGGAGTGTTCCCCGGCGATTTCCCGGATCTTCTGGGCGATAACCCCGGCGCCCTTGGCCAGCACCATGGGCGCCGCCATGGCAAGCGCATCGTAGCGAAGGGCAATGGCCAGACGGGTGGGGTTGGTGATCACCACATCGGCCTTGGGCACCTCGGACATCATCCGCTGTCTGGCCATCTGCATCTGGATGGCGCGGATGCGCCCCTTGACGTGGGGGTCCCCCTCGGTCTGTTTGGCTTCGTCCTTGATCTCCTGCTTGGTCATCTTCATTTTTTCCATGAACTGCCAGCGCTGGAAGGCATAGTCCATTGCCGCGAGCACCGCGATGATCAGCGCCGATTTCAGGAAGATCCAGAAGGCGACCCTGCTCATGAAGGCAAGGATGGGCATGGGTTCCTGGTCCATGAGCGGCAGGATGCCGGGCAGCGCCTTCATCACCTCCGTGTAGGAGACGTAACAGATGATCGCCAGCTTGGCAATGGACTTCACCACGTTGGCCAGGGTCTGCTTGGAAAAGAGCCGGGAAAACCCCTGGATCGGGTCGATCTTGTCGAACTTCGGCGCCAGCTTTTCCGTGGTGAACAGGACGCCGACCTGGGCATAGTTGGCGGCCAGGGCCGTGATGAAAATGACCGCCATGAGCGGGGCGACGATGAGCCCGGTTTCGAGCATGCTTTCCCTGGTGAGCATGGGCATGTTGCCCGGGGTGATCTGGAAGGTATGCAGGTTGCCAAGGTAATGCCTGAGCAGAAGGAAGAAGCGGCCCAGCATGAAATCGCTTGCATAATAGAGGGTGAGCAGGCCGGCGAGCAGGACCGCGGCGGAAGGCACCTCCATGCTCTTGGCGACATCCCCCTTTTTTCTGGCCTCCTGGATGCGGCGGGAGGTGGGGGCCTCGCTTTTTTCCTGGCCGGAGGATTCGTCCGCCATTTTTTAGCCCCCCATGCCCATGGCCAGCTTGGGCAAAAGCCGGGCCAGCGTTTCGAAGTTGCTGACCATCAGCGGCAGAAAATATCCAAGGGACAAACCGACAAAGATCAGACCGACGGCAAGGTTGATCGGCAGGCCGACGATCAGGATCGGGATCTGGGGCACGGTTTTGGCGATGATGCCCATGGCCACATGGGAGAAAAACAGGGCGGCGCCTGCGGGGGCCATGATCTTGACTGCGAGGACGAACATGTGGGAAGCCCCCTGCATGAGTCCATCGAAGGTGGCCCTGGTCAGGGTAACGGCGCCGGGCTTAAGCCACTCAAAGCTTTCCACCAGGGTGGAAAAAAACATGTGATGGCCGTTGATGCTTAAAAAAATCAGGATGGCGGTGAGATTCCAGAGCATCCCCACCGGCGAGACCTGGCTGCCGAACTGGGGGTCCATGACCCCGGCCATGCCCATCCCCATCTGGATGCCAACCATTTGCCCGGCAATTTCCGTGGCGGCAAAGACGCACCGGGCAAAAACGGCCAGGGTCGCGCCCAGCAGGATTTCGGTGAGGACAAGCACGACAAAGCTCAGGGGCGCGCCGGTTATCAGGCGCGGGTCAACCCGGACCACCGGCAGCAGGACCAGGGCGACCATCAGGGCCAGCAGGATTTTGACCTGGGCCGGCACGCTCGGAGAGCCGATAACGGGCATGAAAAACAGGAGCGGCGCCACCCGGGTCAGGATAATGACCATGGCCAGGATCTGCGTCAGGGTCCAGTTCAGCAGCGCGGCTTCGGGCATGGTTGCAAGGTCTCCGTCAACGGATGATGTTCGGGATGCTGACGATCAGGTCATGGGTGTAATCCACCAGCTTGGTGATCATCCAGGAGGAAAGAAACAGCAGGGTCAACATGACGGCCACGATCTTGGGGACAAAGGTCAGGGTCATCTCCTGGATCTGGGTGACCGCCTGAAAAAGAGAAATCAGCAGGCCCACCACCATGGCCACCAGCAGCACCGGCGCGGAAAGCAACAGGGTCAGGGTAACGGCATTCTGGGTCAGGGTGATGGCTTCGGAGGGAGTCATGGATTACACCCCAAAACTTTTTACCAGGGAGCCCACAATCAGGTACCAGCCGTCCACCAGCACAAAAAGCAGCAGCTTGAAGGGCAGGGAGACCATGACCGGAGGCAGCATCATCATGCCCATGGACAGCAGGATGCTGGCCACCACCATGTCGATGATCAGGAAGGGCAGGAAGAGGACAAAGCCGATGGTGAAAGCGGTTTTGAGCTCGCTGATCATGAAGGAGGGGATGAGTACGGCGGTGGAGACCTCTTCCTTGTTTTTCGGTTTTGGGGTCTTGGCCAGGGAAAGGAAGAGTTCAAGGTCTTTTTCCCTGGTCTGCTTGAACATGAAGGCGCGCACCGGTTTTGCCGCCTCCTGCAGGGCCTGTTCCGCGTTGATCTGCTCGGCCATGTAGGGTTTGATGGCGGTGGTGTTGACTTCGCTGAAAACCGGGGTCATGATGAACACGGTCAGGAAGAGAGCCAGGCCGATCAGGACCTGGGTCGGCGGCACCTGCTGGGTGCCGAGGGCTTGGCGCAGAAAAGAAAAGGCGATCACCAGCCGGGTGAAGGAGGTCATCAGCAGCAGGATGGCCGGAGCCATGGAGAGCACCGTGAACAGCAGCAGGATCTCGATGAGGACGGAAACCTGTTTGGGGTTCTGGGCCTCGCCCAGGCCGATCTGCAGGGTGGGCAGGGTCACGGCGTTGCTTTCGCCGGGGCAGAGGAGGATGAGTCCTGCGAGCAGGCCGATGAGAATGGGCCAGGCTGGAAGAGGTTTATTCCGCATGGGCAGGGCCTTCCTTTTTTTGCTTCACGCCGGAGATGACCTGGGCAGCCTTGTTGAGCATGGAGGCAAAAGAGGCTGGCAGGGGCGTGGAAGTTTTCCGGGAATGCGTGGCTTCCTTGAGGTGGTCGTTGGGGGCAAGGGTGGCAAGCAGGGTGATTTGCTGCTCGGTGAGGCCGACCACCAGATAAGCGCCTGCCACCTCCAGGACGCTCACCTGTTTCTTGGGGGCCAGCATCCGGCTGTCGAGAACCGTGATAAGGCCTTCCTGTCTGGAACCGCCCCCGGCAAGGCCCATTTTCCTGATCCAGAACAGCAGGAGGAGCATGAGGCCCACTACAATGGTGAGCGAGCCAAGGGTTTTGAAGATGGCCATGGTCAGGGAAAGGGTCTCCTGATTGCCGGTGAGGCCGGTGGGGATCGCAGAGGGGGCACCCTCACCGGTTCCGCCGAGCTGTTCGGCGGCAAGGAGCATCAACGGGCAGGAGAGGTGATACAGCAGGCTTGCCCCCAAGGCGGTCAGCGCCTTTCCCCGGGAAGGTCCTGGTGTGGATGATGGTTGCCATATCTTCATAATGGTTCTCTCACAGCCTTGCCGACAGGCGTCGGCCAAAGGGTGCGCTTGTTCAGCCGATGTTCTTGATCCGGTCCGCCTGGCTGATGATCTCGGTGATCCGCACGCCGAACCGCTCGTTGACCACGATCACCTCGCCTTTGCCCAGCAGCTTGTCGTTGACAAAGATTTCCACCGGTTCGCCGGCCGCTTTGTCGAGCTCCACCACCGATCCTTGAGTCAGTTGCAGCATCTTGTTGATGATCATGCTGGTCCGCCCCAGTTCCACGGTGACGTCCAGGGGGATATCCAGCAGAAAGTCAAGGTTCTGGCTGCCGGCCGGGGCGGTGGTCGCGGTACTGCCCAATTCGGCAAAGGCAGGGGCCTGAGCCCCTCCGGAACTTTCATGTCCGCTCAAGGCGGCAGCCCAATCATCACCAGCTCCCTCTGTTTCGGCCTTCGTGCCGGCGGCGTCCAACGGGTCGTCAGCCATGGTTTTGCTCCTCTTTCAGGTGATCTTCTCTATAAGAAAGGCTCAAGGTGAAAGGCTTGGGCCTCGTACCTTGGGCCTTACTCCCTGTTCGGGTCAAGAACCTTTTTCTTGATGAGCAGCGCATTGTTGCCGCGATGCACGCCAGGGGTTCCCATGTATTTTCTTTCTCCGGCGACAAAGGCCGGAAGGAGGTCGTCGGTGCGGCGTTCCAGCTGGATGATGTCGCCGACCACCAGCTCCATGACATCGCCCGCGGAAATGGAGGCGCGGCCCAGTTCCACCACAAAGTCCACCGGGATGTTCTTGATGTTTTCGGAGAGGATGCGCTTGATGCTGATATCCTCGTCGCTCTGCTCCCGCTGGAAGGTGGTCAGCAGCTTGCCCTTGACCGATTCCAGGTTGCTCATGGGAATGCAGACCGTGATGCTGCCCACGGCCCGGTCCATGTCCACATCGTAGCGGCAGATGATCACCACGTCTTCGGGCTGGCAGATCTTGGCGAACTGGGGATTGATCTCGCTCCTGATGTACTGAACCTTGAGGGGCTGCAGGGAATACCAGGCCTTTTCCAGGTCGTTGAGCAGGAGATTCACCACCCGCCGGATGAGCCGCTGTTCGATGGCCGTGAAATCGCGGCCCTCGATGCGGATGTTTCTGGTGCCGGTGCCGCCCAGGAAGTTTTCCACCAGGGTGAAGACCAGCTTGGGTTCAAGGACGATGAGGGCATGGCCCCGGAAGGGCGCCATCCGGAAGATCTGCAGGCTGCTCGGCACAGGCAGGGTGCGGACAAAGGCCCCGAAGCGTTCCAGCTCGATGGGGGCGGAGGTCAGGTCGATGATCCGGCGCAGGGTGGTGGAAAGCGAGGTGCGGACCGCACGCATGAAGGCATCGGAGATCGCCTCCATGGCCGGCATCTTGACCTGGACAATCCGTTCCTGCCGGGTAAAGTCATAGGCCTGATAGCCCAGGGCGTCAGCGTCTATGGGTTCTTCGGGCTCTTCGATCTCGCCGCCGGAAATCCCCTTGAGTAGCGCGTCAACCTCGTCCTGGCTGAGAATCTGTTCCATGGCGTTTTGCTGGGTGTCGTGGGCTGTTTTTTTGCGTTAGCGTGCAGGAGCCGGGGCTACTGCACGACAAATTCCGTAAAATAAATATTCTTGATATGGTCGGGCCGCATGATCTCGTTGAAACGCTCCAGCAACTCATCCCGGACCCGGATCTTGCCCTCCGGGGTCATGACTTCTTCAAAGCCAAGGCTGGTGAGCATCATGATGACCATATCGCGCAGCTTGGGCGCCACTTTGGTGGCCTTGTTCACGGCCTCCTTGCTTTCAAGTTCGAGTTCAATCTTGACCTTGAGGTAGCGTTTGCCTTTCGGGTCCGCCAGATTGACGACAAAGGGTTCCATGACAAGCATTTCCCCGATCACCGGCGGGGCTTCTTTTTTTGCCTCCTGGCCGGCAACCTCTTCAACCGCTGGTTTGTGGGCCAGGAATTTAGTGTAGGCTAAAAAACCTCCGCCGCCGAGGACGAGAATGCCCACGCCAAGGATGATGAAAAAAACCATCTTGGATTTCTTTTTAGGAACCTGCTCTGTTGCCGGTGGATCTTTCTCCGCAGCCATGGTTGTGTCTCCTCGAGGAAAAAGGAAGGTCGGAAAAACACCGGAGCCTTCTCTTTAAGTTTGGTTGTAAAGCAAGCATTGTGCCGCGAGGCTTTTACTGGGTATAACAGTATATGTAAATTATCGGTAATTCAATGTATTTCTGGAAAATAGCCGGGAAGGGTGGTCTTTTTCTGGACTAGAGATGTCCGGAAATCTTTCGTCATAATTTTGACCTCAATCAGGCCAAGCGTCAAAAAGACATCAGGGATTGGCAAAAATGCATGATGAACAAGGGCATGGACGCGTGACCAGCAAGATATCACGCTGTTATTTCAGTTTGTTGCGCTCATAATGGCTTCTGGCGGGAGGGGGCATGGAACTCAGCGCAACACCGAGATCGCGGGAAAGTCTTCTTTACTTTCCCGCCTGAAAATTTTATCGTGACCAGCACGTTGATACTCATTAAGCCCTTTACAGGGGCAGCCATGGAGAGGAGCAGGGGTATGTACAATCTGCGGGGAAAAGTGGGCTTGGTAACCGGCAGTTCCCGGGGGATCGGCAAGGCAATCGCCTTGCGGCTTGCGGAAAACGGGGTTGATCTGGTGGTGAACTACGTGCGCCACCGGCAGGACGCGGAAGCCACCGCCCGTCTTATCGAGGAAAAAGG